>NZ_QJRK01000040.1:0-64420 GCF_003205245.1 Pseudomonas sp. MB-090624
GCAGCGAGGACTATGGCCAGCTGACCAAGGCGGTACCGGGCCTGGACCTGTTGTCGGGTGCCAATGCCCTGGGCGGGCTAAGTGGCTTGGGGGATTTGCTGGGCAGCAACAAGGGTAGCCAGTCGGCCTTGGACAAGGCGTTGGGTAACGACGCGCAGAACCGCAGCGACCTGGACAATGCCTTCAAGGCCCTGGGCATGGATACCGGAATGATCGGGCAGTTCGCGCCGTTGTTGCTGCAGTACCTGGGCAGTTTTTGGACGACGCCAGCGCCGTTGGCTCAGCCTTCGGTCTGATGGCTCTTTAGCGCCAGGGCTGGCATCACCGCCGTTTAAATCTGGCGCTGTACTTGTAGGAGCGGCCTTGTGTCGCGAAAGGGCCGCGCAGCGGCCCCGGCAATCTTCGACGCGAAGCTGAAATCCTGGGGCCGCTTCGCGCCCCTTTCGCGACACAAGGCCGCTCCTACAAGCGACCGCGCAAGCCCGGGAAAGCGGAGTCAGGCTGTTTCTGTGAAGTCCACCAGGCGCACCGGGGGCCGGAAGGGTACAAGTACCGAGCCTGGCGACTTGGGTTGCAGCAGCACCGCCTGTTGCGCGACCGTTTGCGCACACAGGGCGTACTCCGCGGCCTGAATGAGCGTGTCTACTAATGAATGGTAAGTGTGGGGTGGATCAGGGACGAGGTTAAGCATGCTGGATGACCTCTGATGCCACCACCGGCCTGCTGTTAAACAAGAGGGAGGCTATGTACATGGGTTGACAGACCGGTAGTCAACCAAAACCCGGCGCACATGAGTGCCCTGTGCACAGCTGCAATAACGGCAAAAGCCATGTGGTTGAAGAGTGCGGCCTGTCAAAGCCGGTCGCTGATTCCGCATTGACCGCCTGAGACTAGAACCTCCGTAGACGACCATGGATGAAATCGTGAACGCTCGGGACAATCGGTAGCTGGGCTGTAGAAGATAAAGAAAAATTCTGTCTATTTTTTGCTCAGGGTCGGGTGGCCGGCAGTGCTTGTTTAGTAGTTCTTCAGGTCTCGTATGCGCCGTTGAATTATGTGTGCGCCTGTGTAGATCACTTCGTCGATCATGTAAAGCTTGCCTACTTTGTATCGCCTTGCGGTGTTCATTGTTAATTTGCTTTTTACACGTCCGTGGTTTTGACTTATAAGGCTTTCATTTACTGAATACACCGTGATTTCAAAATCGTTACCTTCAAATGGGCTGAGGTTGGCGCGTCGCTTTGCAGCTGCGGCCCATGATTCAGTGCGAATTGCGGGATCTATCTTTTCAATTGCGCTGAAATCGGCAAATCCGATAGTGTTGCCCGAGCTGGAATTTACGGAAAGTCGCTTTACTGAAGTGGGTGGGGTAAGAGAAATCATAGAACGCGTACCAATGCTCTCGGCGCGGTATGAAGTGCGCGGTGTAGACTCTCCCCAGTTAATTTTCATCCCGCTGGCAGAGTCAAAGAGCCGGCCAGCTATAGATGGATCGGCGGTTGTGGGAGACTGCCGTGGGCGCCTCAGGCCAAGCATATTGCCTAAACCTTTGAGCATCCTCATGAAAATGCCGCTATGCCCGCTTGGGTCGGTGATATTTACTGGGTCGCCATAGCAATAAGTATAAGCGTTCCATCCACCTAGCCCAAATGGACTGATATTATCAGGGCTGTTGAAGCGACGAAGCGTTGAGCTGAACGCTCTGTAGCCGGCGCCTAATACATAATTTCGACATATGGGGTCAAAATATTCGCCATTGAATCCTTTTAGCGTGTTGATGGACGGAAGCGTTGAAGCATATCCATAGGTCGTATAGTTGTGCAGTTCGCGATCAGAGGTACTGTGCTCACGTATTACAGAGCCATTTTCGTCGACTGCAAGTATGTGAACGCCATGAGCGTTGTGCTCAGCAAGGCATCGTTTTGAAACGGAAAATAATCTGCGAGAGTTAATTTCCGTTATCACATTTACAATTTGATTTTCTCTGTAGAAAAGATCGCTTGTCGATTTTTTTCTCATGACAGAGTCCGTGTGGTTGAACAGTTCTGAAGCTGGAGTATTGGGTACTCTCACATTATTGGCTACTGACAAAAATGACAGGTAGATTTCGCCGAGAGGCGGCAATGAATGGCCAGCAGACAATCTGCCTGGAACAAACCCTTCCCGCTCTAGTAAAACACCTCGTTTCCCAGGCCATCCCGGCCCACGACAGTCCCTTCCAATGAAAGCATTCACCCTGTTAACCCTGGCCGCAAGCCCGGTGTTCGCCTTCAACCTCGGCGACGCCGCCAACGCCGTATCCGCCATGCAGAACCAGCAACAGCAAGGCCAGGTACAGGCGCCCCAGGCGCAGGCCGATTTGCTCAACACCCTGGGCAGCCAGTTGAACATTACCCCCGAACAGGCCGTGGGCGGGGCGGGGGCCATGCTGGGTTTGGCACGCAACAGCCTGAGTAGCGAGGACTATGGCCAGCTGACCAAGGCGGTACCGGGCCTGGACCTGTTGTCGGGCGCCAATGCCCTGGGCGGGCTAAGTGGCTTGGGGGATTTGCTGGGCAGCAACAAGGGTAGCCAGTCGGCCCTCGACAAGGCATTGGGTAACGACGTGCAGAACCGCAGCGACCTGGACAATGCCTTCAAAGCCCTGGGCATGGATACCGGAATGATCGGGCAGTTCGCGCCTTTGTTGCTGCAGTACCTGGGGCAGCAGGGGATTGCTGGTTCGTTGCTGCAGAACCTGGGGAGTTTGTGGACCACGCCAGCGCCGTTGGCTCAGCCTTCGGTCTGATGGTTCTTTAGCGCCAGGGCTGGCATCACCGCCGTTGAAAGCTGGCGCGGTCGCTGGTAGGACCGGCCTTGTGTCGCGAAAGGGCTGCGCAGCGGCCCCAGGATTTCAGCTTCGCGTCAAAGATTGCCGGGGCCGCTGCGCGCCCCTTTCGCGACACAAGGCCGCTCCTACAAGCGACCGCGCAAGCCCGGGAAAGCGGAGTCAAGCCCAGGACACCGGAGTCAGGCTGTTTTCTGTGAAGTCCACCAGGCGCACCGGGCGGCGGAAGCCGGCGGTCAGTACCGTCAGGTAGGCAAGGCCCAGTGCAAACCAGCACAGGCCGATCACCAGCGTCAGCGCCGACAGGCTGGTCCACAGCCACAGAACCAGCTCAGGCAACGCAAGGCTTGAAGCCCTTAATGCAACGTCCGCGGCTCACAAGGCAACTGGACCTGGATCAAGGCTGCCTCAAGCAGCGCTCGCAACGCCTCGAGTTCATGCATCGTCGCCATGATCAGTACCGAGCATGGCGACTTGGGCTGCAGCAGCACCGCCTGCTGCGCGACCGTTTGCGCGCACAGGGCGTACTCCGCGGCCTGGATGAGTGTGTCTTCCAGGGAATGGTAAGTGTGGGGTGGATCGGGGACGATCTTAAGCATGATGGAACACCTTAAATGGAGGCCATCACCATCTGCTGTCAAACAATTGGTGGCAGCGGTACATGGGTTGACAGACCGGTAGGTGAACCAAAACCCGGCGCACATGAGTGCCCCATGCACAGCTGCCATAACGGCAAAAGCCATGTGGTTGACGAGTGCGGCCTGTCAAAGCCGGTCGCTGATTTCGCAGCGACCGCCCGATACTAGAGCCCAGCCCAGATCATCCCGTTCCAGCCCTGGAAAGTCACTACTCAGTTGAATAAGGCCTCCTGACGGCGGAAGCTTGATGGGATAAGCTCTCAAAAAACTCTCCAATCCACTCCGGCTCTGCGGTTTTATCCCTCCTAGCCTGCCGCCGTGCATTGAAAGCCTTGGCTAAGTCCTCCTGTAGCTGAGAGCTCTGTTCGGGCCCAACAGACTTGTCTACGTAGCTGGGAAGTTTTTCTTGCTGCTTTCTATAGAGCTTATCGCGATTGTCTACGGCAGGTACTAACTTTGCTATGTATTTGCTAAGACCCTTTTCGTATTTATCGGGGTTTTCTCTCATATTCACGGTATCTTTGAGTTGTCTATAAGTGTAAGGTTTGTGTCGGTATTCATTTTCAATATTGTATACTTTTCTCTGTGCCTTGTTGGCCTTGTTTACCAAATTTTTAATTTTTGATTTGTAGTATTTGGATTCTGACTCAGTATTCCTGAACATGGGCAAGAGACGCCTAAATATTCTGTATGCTATATGCCCCGAATTATCTGTATGGTTTGTGGGGTCGCCAAAGCAGTAGCTATAAGCGTTCAAACCACCACTGGCAAAGGGACTAAAAGAGTCTGGGCTACAAAACCGCTGTAGTTGCGGACTGAACAGCCGATAGCTACCTAATAGGTAGCATAAGGTCCGCGGGTCACGCCATTGACCGTTGAAGGCCAATAGCACGGCGTCTTCCGAGGTTTCCAGATGGCCGTAAGGTGAGTACGTCATGACCCTGTCGAGCAGGCCCAAGACAGAATTGGCGCGATCGCTCGTCAATATTTTTGTCGCCTGCGCTCTTTCGAGTTGCGCCAAAACTGTATCTTGCACGCGAACAATATGACGGCACCCGTGCGGAGATACTGTAGTGTTTAAATGACCATTTTGATAGAAGTGTAGAGAATTGTCATTTGACAATTTTTTAAAGCGGAGGCCGGTCGCTTCGCAAGCTGGTTCGGTTCTTCCGTTTGTTTTGTTCGGCATAACATTCACCCAACAGTTGTCGGAGTGCTTGATGCTGCGCGAAGCATTGCATAACCACAACTGGTAGTTTTGCTAGTTGTTAGACGGTGGGAACAAGCCCAATGAGCGCCAGTCAGATCTCTTGTTTTTCAGGCCATTCTGGCCAACGAGGCCCCTCTCGGAAAATCAGCAACAGCAAGGCCAGGTACAGGCGCCCCAGGCGCAGGCCGATTTGCTCAACACCCTGGGCAGCCAGTTGAACATCACCCCCGAGCAGGCCGTGGGCGGGGCGGGGGCGATGTTGGGTTTGGCACGCAACAGCCTGAGCAGCGAGGACTATGGCCAGCTGACCAAGGCGGTACCGGGCCTGGACCTGTTGTCGGTTGCCAATGCCCTGGGCGGGCTAAGTGGCTTGGGGGATTTGCTGGGCAGCAACAAGGGTAGCCAGTCGGCTTTGGACAAGGCATTGGGTAACGACGCGCAGAACCGTAGCGACCTGGACAATGCCTTCAAGGCCCTGGGCATGGATACCGGCATGATCGGGCAGTTCGCGCCGTTGTTGCTGCAGAACCTGGGGAGTTTGTGGACCACGCCAGCGCCGTTGGCTCAGCCTTCGGTCTGATGGTTCATTAGCGCCAGGGCTGGCATCACTGCCGTTGAAGGCTGGCGCGGTCGCTGGTAGGAGCGGCCTTGTGTCGCGAAAGGGCCGCGCAGCGGCCCCGGCAATCTTTGACGCGAAGCTGAAATCCTGGGGCCGCTGCGCAGCCCTTTCGCGACACAAGGCCGCTCCTACAAGCGACCGCGCAAGCCTGGGAAAGCGGAGTCAAGCCCAGGAAAGCGGAGTCAGGCTGTTTCTGTAAAGTCCACCAGGCGCACCGGGCGGCGGAAGCCGGCGGTCAGTACCGCCAGGTAGGCAAGACCCAGGGCAAACCAGCACAGGCCAATCACCAGCGTCAGTGCCGACAGGCTGGTCCACAGCCACAGAGCCAGCTCAGGCTACGCAAGGCTTGGAGCCCTTAATGCAACGTTCTCGATTCAGAAGGCAACTGGACCTGGATCAAGGCCGCCTCTAACAACGCCTTTAGCGCCTCGAGTTCATGTATCGTCGCCATGATCAGTACCGGCCCGGACAACTGGGATTGCAGCACCCCGCCTGCTGCGCAGCAGTTCGCGCGCACATCACGTACTCTGCGGGCTGGATGAGTTTGTCTTCGAGGGATGGTAAGTGCTGGGGGGCATCGGAGACGATCTTGAGCATGATGGAACGAACTGAATCGGTCTCGTCATTATTTGCTTTCTCATCATCCAGCTCCTAAAGTTTGAGGTGATGAAAAATAATTGAATATATTTTGTGATTTTATATGTCGAGCGCGTCACGGAGAATGTCTCGATCCTGCTGAAGGGTATAAAGGTTTCGACGGAGATTTTCAGGGACGCTCATGTTATTTCTCTCTAGAATGTCGATGATGGTGCTAAACCTATAATACATTGCCTCCTCTTGGTTAAGCTGAGCATTAAGGCGTTCAAATGCGACAGAAGGTGGTCGAGTGCTTACACGGCGAGACAGAAGTTCCAAAGGGCGGCGGCAAAAACTGAGTGCAACACCTGACCAATCCGGTACGGTGTGCCTATGTCTTATCACGAACTCAGTATTGAAGAACGCATCACCCTCCAGCTTGGCCAGCTTCAGGGGCTGAGCCAACGAGCCATCGCCAAGATGCTTGATCGCAGTCCTTCGACCATCAGCCGCGAACTTCGCCGTAATGGTGGCAACACCGAGCGCTATTCTGCCAGCCAAGCCCATCAGCAGATGCGCCAACGCCGCAAAAGCTGTCGGCCCGCGCGCAAGCTTGAGCCAGGTAGCGAACTGTTCGACCTTGTGGTCTACCTGTTGCGACAATGCTTTTCTCCTCAGCAAATTGCCGGCAAACTCAAACGCATGGAATTCCCGAAGCTTGAAGACGCCTACGTCTGTCGCGAAACGATTTACAACGCTATCTACGCCTTGCCGGTGGGCGAGCTTCGTAAAGAGCTGATCATCTGCCTGCGGCAAGGCAAAACCAGTCGCCGCCCGCGCTCGGGTGGGGTTGACCGGCGCGGCCAAATTCCCGACTTGGTCAGCATTCATGTTCGCCCGCCAGAGGTGGAAGACCGTTTGACGCCGGGGCACTGGGAAGGCGATCTGATTAAAGGCAAAGGCAACGCCTCTGCAGTGGGCACCCTGGTGGAGCGCAGCACGGGCTACCTGATGCTGGTGAAAATGCATGACGCCACCGCCACCTCGGCCGTAGAAGGCTTCAGTGCTGCACTGAACCGAATGCCGCTGGCAGCACGTAAGACGCTTACCTACGACCAAGGCCGTGAGATGGCGCGCCATGCCGAAATCACCCAGCGCACCGGCGTAGCTGTCTACTTCTGTGACCCGCACAGCCCTTGGCAGCGGGGCAGCAACGAAAACATCAACGGCTTGATCCGGCAGTACTTACCCAAAGGAACAGACTTATCGGCCCATAGCCAGGAGCAGTTGGACGCTATTGCGTACCAGTTGAACATCCGTCCGCGCCAACGTTTTGATTACCAATGCCCGATCGAAATGATGACGCAGATGATGGCTAAACATCACGAGAACTCCGCCTTAACTCAGTAACGTGGTGTTGCACTCAGCCTCTGAAACCGCCAAGGGTAAATTGGCGGGGCAGGTGGTTTTTCAAACTTACCGGAAGAGTCACGCGTTGGAGTTATGATGCGATGATGGCCTGGTGGTAGGTCACTGGTGTAACGCGGCAGTTTTGCGGTGGCATAGCGGGTATAGGGTGGTGGCGAAACAGGTGATGAAAATGCTTGTGGATGAGAGGAATAAGAGGGTGGCGCGTCTGTTAGATTAGGAGCGCTAAATTGGGCTGGCCTGTCAAGGTTCATCACGATTTTTTCGTGTGTCGGAGGTTTTTGAAACTGTCGTCTTGCGATTAGTGCGCGCGCATTTAAACGGCCCGAATGGCCCGAAGGGTCAGTGTAGTTGATGGGGTCGCCATTGATATAACTGTACGCGTTCAGGCCTCCTATGCCAAAGGGGGCCAAGCTATCCGTTGCGATGAAGCGCATCAAGATCACGCTGTACGGCCTATATCCTAAGCCCAATATATATAGGCCCGTCATCGGGTCGGAAAGTTCGCCATTAAATCCGAGTAAGCTCTTATTTGTTGAGCGATGCACAGTATAGCCATAGGGTGTGTAGGCATACGATAGATTCATTTTCATTGGGGAGTACCAGTTTTGTGTACTATTGCTGAGAACACGAAGGTTTCAGTATTTCGGTAAAATGCTCATGGCGCCACTATTAAAAATATCAGGTGAAAAGGGCTGCAATGCGCTCCTGCAGTTATGTGAAAATCAGCCGGAACAAACCCCTGAATCACTAGTCCAATCGCTCGTTTCCCAGGCCATCCCGGCCCACGAGAGTCCCTCCCAATGAAAGCATTCACCCTGGCAACCCTGTTAACCCTGGCCGCAAGCCCGGTGTTCGCCTTCAACTTCAGCGACGCCGCCAACGCCGTATCCGCCATGCAGAACCAGCAACAGCAAGGCCAGGTACAGGCGCCCCAGGCGCAGGCCGATTTGCTCAACACCCTGGGCAGTCAGTTGAACATTACCCCCGAGCAGGCCGTGGGCGGGGCGGGGGCGATGTTGGGTTTGGCACGCAACAGCCTGAGCAGCGAGGACTATGGCCAGCTGACCAAGGCGGTACCGGGCCTGGACCTGTTGTCGGGTGCCAATGCCCTGGGCGGGCTAAGTGGCTTGGGGGATTTGCTGGGCAGCAACAAGGGTAGCCAGTCGGCTTTGGACAAGGCATTGGGTAACGACGTGCAGAACCGTAGCGACCTGGACAATGCCTTCAAGGCCCTGGGCATGGATACCGGCATGATCGGGCAGTTCGCGCCGTTGTTGCTGCAGTACCTGGGGCAGCAGGGGATTGCTGGTTCGTTGCTGCAGAACCTGGGGAGTTTGTGGACCACGCCAGCGCCGTTGGCTCAGCCTTCGGTCTGATGGTTCTTTAGCGCCAGGGCTGGCATCACCGCCGTTGAAAGCTGGCGCTGTCCTGTAGGAGCGGCCTTGTGTCGCGAAAGGGCTGCGCAGCGGCCCCAGGATTTCAGCTTCGCGTCAAAGATTGCCGGGGCCGCTGCGCGGCCCTTTCGCGACACAAGGCCGCTCCTACAAGCGACCGCGCAAGCCCGGGAAAGCGGAGTCAAGCCCAGGAAAGCGGAGTCAGGCTGTTTCTGTGAAGTCCACCAGCCGCACCGGGCGGCGGAAGCCGGCGGTCAGTACCGCCAGGTAGGCAAGGCCCAAGGCAAACCAGCACAGGCCAATCACCAGCGTCAGCGCCGACAGGCTGGTCCACAACCACAGCGTAAGCCCCAAACCTACCAGCGGCACGAGGCCATAGCACAGCAGCCCCTTGAGGTTGCGATGCGCCCCGTCATCCATCAAGTGGGTCTTCACCACCGCCAGGTTCACCGCCGAAAACGCTACCAGCGCACCAAAGCTGATCAGCGAGGCCAGGGTCGCCAGGTCGATCACCAACGCCAGCAGCGAAAACGCCGACACCAGCAAAATGGCGAACACCGGGGTACCGAACCGTGGCGACAGGTAACCGAAGCTGCGCCGCGGCAGCACGTTGTCACGGCCCATGGTGAACAGGATGCGCGACACTGCCGCCTGCGAGGCCAGCGCCGAGCCCAGGCTGCCGGCAACAAAAGCTGCGGTGAAGAAGTTGGCCAGGAACTGCCCACCCGCCTTGAACATCACCTCGTTGGCCGCCGCATCGGCATTGGCGAATGTGGTGCCCGGCATGACCAGCTGGCTGACATAGGCCAGTACGGTGAACAGTACGCCAGCGAACAGGGTGGTGAGGATGATCGCCCGTGGCACGTCGCGGCGGGCATCGCGGCATTCTTCAGCCAGGGTCGAAACGGCATCGAAGCCGAGGAACGACAGGCACAACACCGCCGCACCGGCCATCAGCGCGCCAAAGCCAGGTTGTGAGCCGTCACCCAGCAGCGGCGACAGCAGGTCGAGCGGCTGGCCGGCCAGCGTTTGGCATGACAGCGCCACGAATACCACGATGAAGACGATCTGCGCGCCGACGATCAGGTTGCTGGTTTTGGCCACCGAATGAATGCCGACCACGTTGAGCACGGTGACCAGGGCGATCGAGGCCAGCGCAATGGACCACGCCGGGATGGCCGGGAAGGCGATATTGAGGAACAAGCCTATCAACAGGTAGTTGATCATCGGCAGGAATAGATAGTCGAGCAGCAACGACCAGCCAGCGAGGAAGCCGATGTTGGGGCCGAAAGCCATGTTGGTGTAGGAGTACGCCGAGCCTGCCACTGGGAAACGCTTGACCATGAAGCTGTAGGACGCGGCGGTGAACAGCATGGCCACCAGGGTGACCATGTAGGCGCTCGCGGTGCGGCCGCCGGTCAGCTCTGTCACGATGCCATAAGTGGTGAAGATGGTCAGCGGGACCATGTACACCAGGCCGAAGAACACCAGGGCCGGAAGGCCGAGAACACGGCGAAGCTGAGCGGAGTTGGAGCTGGGTGGGTTGGCCATCGATCGATCCAGAGCGTTTTTTTAGTTGTGCTTTGGTCGATTTTTATCCACTTGGGTGGGGGATGACAAAAAAGTAATCCTTATGTTGATTATTAGCCTGGGTTTTAATCGGATTGTTGGGCTGCCTGAGCGGGCCGCGGGTGGCAGCGCAAGCCCGAAGGTAGCACCACCCTGCGTGGGAGCGGGTTCGCCCGCGAAGAGGCCCCATCAGGCGGTAAAGACCTCAGCCCATCTCCCCCCGCAGTTGCTCGATCCGCTGGTCCTTGTCCCACCACAACTGGTTCACCCAGGCCTGCACAGTTTGGCGGAATTCAGGATCGTTCTCGTAATCCCCCGCCCACAATCCAGGGTCCAGCTCACGCACCTGAATGTCGATAATCACCCGGCTAATGCTGCCATTGAGCAAATCCCAGAACCCCGGCGCCTTGTTGCCTGGGTACACGATGGTCACGTCCAGCAGCGCATCGAGCTGATCACCCAGCGCCGCCAGCACGAACGCCACGCCACCGGCCTTGGGCTTGAGCAGGTAACGGTATGGCGACTGTTGCGCCTGGCGCTTGGCGTCGGTGAAGCGCGTGCCTTCGAGGTAGTTGACCACGGTCACCGGCTGGCGCTTGAACAGCTCGCAGGCGGCCTTGGTAATCTCCAGGTCCTTGCCCTTCAGCTCGGGGTGCTTGGCCAGAAAGGCCTTGCTGTAGCGCTTCATGAACGGGTAATCCAGCCCCCACCAGGCCAGCCCCAGCAGCGGTACCCAGATCAGTTCTTTTTTCAGGAAGAACTTGAAGAACGGCGTGCGCCGGTTGAGGCTTTCGATCAAGGCAGGAATGTCCACCCAGGACTGGTGGTTGCTAACCGCCAGGTAGGAAGTGTCCTTGCGCAGGTTCTCGACGCCGCGGATATCCCACTGGGTGGGGATGCACAGGGCAAAGATGGCCTTGTCGATTTCCGACCAGGTTTCGGCCACCCACATCACCGCCCACGAGGCATAGTCACGGCCACGGCCCGGCAACACCAGTTTGAGCAGGGCGAAGACCAGCAGCGGGCAGATCAGCACCAAGGTGTTGAGCAGCAGCAGGGTGGTCGTAAGAATGCCGGTAAGCAGGCGACGCATAAGGAAACTCTTGTTGTATGAAGTTGGCAGGGCGCAATGATAAGCAGCGCCGTGGCCTACGCCAAATGTCCAATGCCCGGCGGCAGGAACAAATGTTTCACAACATGTTGGATAACCTTGTGACAACGAACCTATCCTGCCAGTGCAGTCTAAGCACTGACCTCTTTGAAGGAAGCCTGCCTGTGAAACCTTTGCTTGCCCTGTTGTCGTTGTTGTCACTGCCGGTAATGGCCGCCGACCCTACCCTCTACGGCCGCTACGAGAACATCGCCCTGCCCGAGCTGGGCGAAACGTTGAAAGCCAAGATGGATACCGGCGCCTTTACCGCCTCGCTGTCGGCCAAGGATATCGAGTTGTTCACCCGCGATGGCGATGAGTGGGTGCGCTTTCGCCTGGCGACCAAGGACGCCGATGGCAAAGTTTACGAGCACAAGGTCTCGCGTATCAGCAAGATCAAAGGGCGGGCCGATGAGGAAGACGAAGGGGATACGCCGGAAGTTTCCAAGCGCCCGGTGGTCGACCTGCAGTTGTGCCTGGGTGACGTGAAACGCACTGTCGAAGTGAACCTGGTGGACCGCAGCAACTTCAACTACCCGCTGTTGATTGGCTCCAAGGCGCTGCGCGAGTTCAAGGCGGCGGTCAACCCGGCGAAGAAATTTACTGCTGGCAAGCCAGACTGCTGATACGTAGCTTGAGGGAGGGCAAACAGGTCGGGCGCTGATTGGATCAGGATTGGGCACTTTTTTCCTGTGGTACCCAGGTGAGGCCTTCGCGGGCATGCCCGCTCCCACAGGTACTGCACAGCTCTCGAATACTGTGATGTCCCTGTGGGAGCGGGCGTGCCCGCGAAGAGGCCCTTCAGGCCTGCGGAGAAGTGGCGACCATCGACGGCCGCTTGCTCACCTCGGCATACCACGCGGCCAGCCCGGGCTGGTGCTCGCGCCAGCCGAACTCGGGCTGACGCAGGTCCAGATACCCCAGCGCACAGGCCACGCCTATCGCCGCCAGGTCGAACCCGGACATCAGCTCAGGCAAATGCTCCTGCTCCAGGTTGGCCAGGCTTCGGCGAATCTTGTCGCCCTGCGCCTGCAGCCAACCGTCCCAGCGCTTGTCTTCAGGCCGCAGGAAGCTTTCATAACGGCACGATACCGCTGCATCCAGGACCGCATCGGCCTGCGACACCAGCGTCAGGCGCCGCCAGCGCGCCGAGCCTTCGCGTGGCAGCAGCGGCAGGCCGACGTGCTGCTGGTCGAGGTACTCACAGATCACCCGGCTGTCGTGCAGCACGGTGCCGTCTTCCAGGCGCAGCGCCGGGATCTTGCCGATCGGGTTGTCCTGGTTCAGCTGCGGGTCGCCGCTCACCGGGCTGATGTTGACCGGCTGCAGCTGCACCCGCTGCAACTGGCCGGTTTCGTGCAGCACAACCATCACCTTGCGCACGAACGGCGACAAGGGCGAGTGGAACAGCGTCATCGTGCTCATGCTTCAGTTACCTTGCAGGCTGGGTGGCAGGCACACGCCGGTGCCGCCGATACCGCAGTAGCCGTCCGGGTTCTTGGCCAGGTACTGCTGGTGGTAGGCCTCGGCGAAGTACACCGTCGGTGCCTGGTCGATTTCGGTGGTGATTTCGCCGAACCCGGCCTTGCTCAGCTCGGCCTGGAAGGCGTCACGGCTGGCCTTGGCCTGTTCCAGCTGTTCCGGGCTGGTGCAGTAGATGGCCGAGCGGTATTGGGTGCCGACATCGTTACCCTGGCGCATGCCCTGGGTCGGGTTGTGCAGCTCCCAGAACATCGCCAGCAGCTCGCGGTAGCTGACCTTGTCCTTGTCGAACACCACCAGCACCACTTCGGTGTGGCCGGTCAGGCCCGAGCAGACCTCTTCGTAGGTTGGGTTCGGGGTAAAGCCGCCGGCGTAGCCCACCACGGTGCTGACCACCCCTTCGCGCTGCCAGAAACGGCGCTCGGCACCCCAGAAGCAGCCCAGGCCGAAGATGGCGAAGTCGATGCTGCCTTCGAAGAACGGGCCGAGCAATGGGGTGTCCTTGAAGACGTAGTGGAACTCGGGCAGGCTCATTGGCGTTTCGCGGCCAGGCAGGGCCTGTTCCGCGGTAGGCATGACGTTTTTGTTCACCAGGATTTCCGAACGCAGGACCATAGCCGTTCCTCTGTGTTTAACCAGTTGGATAGGGGTTGGGGCTTTCGCGGGCATGCCCGTTCCCACAGGATCTGGATGTTGTGGGGAGCCTGTGGGAGCGGGCGTGCCCGCGAAGAGGCCCGAATGGCTTCTATAGTGCCCGAGGTTTACGCCGCTGTCAGGCCACCGGTCCACGCGGATAGCGCTTCAACCGCTCGGCCAGCTCGCGCCCCGGGATCGGCCGGTCGAACAGGTAGCCCTGGCCCACATCACACCGGTGCCTGCGCAAGAATGCCAGCTGCTCCGGGGTTTCGATGCCCTCGGCCACCACCTTCAGCTTCAGGTTGTGGGCCATGGCGATCACTGCCGAGGTGATTTCCATGTCGTCCTGGTTGTCGGGGATCTCGTTGATGAAGCTACGGTCGATCTTGAGGATGTCGATTGGAAACTTCTTGAGGTAGCTCAGCGACGAGTAGCCGGTGCCAAAGTCGTCCATGGCCAGGGTCAGCCCCAAGGCCTTGAGTTCCTCCAGCTGGCGGTGGGTGTCTTCGCTGGCTTCCAGCAGCAAGCCTTCGGTCAGCTCCAGCTCCAGCAGGTGCGGGGGCAGGGCTTCTTCCTTGAGGATGCTGCTGATCGACGCCACCAGGTCCGGGTCGGAAAACTGCTTGGGCGACAGGTTGATGGCCACATGCAGGTTACCCATGCCAGCGGCGCGCAATTCCTGGCTCATGCGGCAGGACTGCCGCACGACCCACTTGCCAATGGGGATGATCAGGCCGGTTTCCTCGGCCACGCTGATGAACTGGTCCGGGCGGATCATGCCGCGCTCGGGGTGGTTCCAGCGCAGCAGCGCCTCCAGGCCCAGCAGGCGACCGCTGCGCAGGCACAGCTTGGGCTGGTAGAACACCTCCAGCTCGTTCTGGGTCAGCGCGCGCCGCAGGTTGTTCTCGACGAACAGCTTGTAGCTGGCCTCGGCATTGAGCACTTCGGTGAACACCTGCACCTGGTGCTTGCCGTTGGCCTTGGCCTTGTGCAGCGCCAGGCCGGCGTTCTTCATCAGGCTGGCCGGGTCGCTGCCGTTCAAGGGTGCATAGGCCAGGCCGACCGAGGCGGTAACGTTGATCAACTGGTTGTCGACGAACATCGGCTTGTCGAGGGTGCGCAGCAACTGCAGGGCCACGCCCTGGCCATCTTCCAGGATGGTGTTGTCCAGCAGCACGGCGAACTCGTTGCTCGCAAAGCGTGCCAGGATACCGCCGCTGTGCAGGCTGTTGCGCAGGCGCCGGGCCAGGCTGATGAGCAGCTTGTCGCCGGTCTGATGCCCAAGGCTGTCGTTGATGCGCTTGAAGTTGTCGATGTCTACCAGCAGCAGGCACATCGAGTGTTCGCCGTCGCGGGCAAAGCGCTCATCCAGGCTGCGAATGAACGCCGGGCGGTTGCCCAGGTTGGTCAGGTTGTCGGTGTACGCCAGGCGTTCGATGCGCTGCTGCGCCAGTTTGGTCTGGGTGATGTCTTCATAGATGCCGATGTAGTGGGTCAGCTCACGGTTGTCGCCGTACACCTTGGAAATCGACAGCTGCCCCCAGTAGGGCTCGAGGTTCTTGCGCCGGCTCTTGAATTCGCCTTGCCAGCTGTTGCCCATGGCCAGGCTTGACGGTGAGTCGAACAACAACTCATTGAGGTTTTCCAGCGCCGGCAGCTCGCCGAGGTGGCGGCCTTGTACTTCGTCGGTGCTGTACTGGGTAATGGCGGTAAAGCTTGGGTTGACGTACTCCACCCGGCCATCGCGGTTGACCAGCAGGAACGCGCTGGCGCTTTGTTCGACCGCACGCTGGAACAGGTGCAGGGCGTTGGCTGCAGCGCGGCGGTTGTGGTTGGTGATGACCTGGGCGAACTGGTCGGCCAGTTCGCCGGCGAAGGCGATTTCATCCGACTGCCAGGCACGGGGCTGGCCGGTCTGCTCCAGGCACAGCACACCCACCACCTGGCCGTCGACACGAATGCTGGCGTCGAGCATGGCCTTGTTTTCCGGGCACAGACTTCGTGCCAGCTCACGGGTGCGCGGGTCATGGCCGGCGTTATGGGCATCGATGGCGCGGCTGGCGTGCAGCGCGTCGAGGTAGTCTGGGAAACGGCTGGCGTCGATGGCTTCGGGGCGGCGGTGTTCCTGGGTGTCGCGTTTCCACGCGGTGATCGGCTCCAGGCGCTGGTCTTCCAGGTGCCAGATGCTGGCGCTGTCTACGTTGTAGATTTCGCAAGCGCTCTGGGTGATCAGCTGGGCGGCTTCCAGCAGCGAGTTTTCGGCACTGTAACGTTGGCGGGCCAAACGCAGGATCAGGTCCTGCTGGCCGCGTACGCGTTCCAGGTGCTCGAGTTGCTCCTGCTGGGCGCGCTGGTTCAGTTGCAGGGCCAACTGCAGGCGGTTGTTGCGCGACTCCAGGTCGTTGGCATCCTGCTCGGCGGCGTCGTGCGGCTGCTCGTCGAGCACGCTCAGGTAGCCACGCAGCAGCAGGCGGTTGTGCTGCTTGTAGGCTTCACCCGCCTCCAGCAGGCGCAGTGCGGTATTGGGCGTATGCAGGGTATAGCGCACCCGGTAGTAACCGCGCTGGGCCAGTTGCTGCTGGATCTCGTCGTGCAGGCGGTAGCGTGCCTCGGGTTCCATCAGGCTGGCGTAGGGCGCCTCGAACTGTGCGCACAAGGTGCCGGCATGCAGGCCGAACTGCCGCTCGCAGGCTGGGTCCAGGTAAAGCATGGCCCAGCTGGCTTCGTTGAGCCTTTCGAAACGCAGCATGCCCAGCCGCGAGGGCACGGGTAACGGCGTGACGACCTCGGCCGCCACACGGCTGGCGGCATCGGGTTGGCTTTTCATCGAAGACTCGCTTGAAGAGGGAATGCTGCGTAGGGCCGCTGCGGGTCTGGCAAGGTTGCATCATGTGCCAAGGGCTGGCAAGCAGCCATGTGTGATGCTGTGTAGGGGTTATCGGCGGCCTGGCCGGAATCTGTAGTTTGGCCTGGTTTTCCGGCGGGCAAAAAAAGCCCCGCCAATCGACGGGGTTGAGGTACGAGCGTGGCAGCTCGAAAAAGGAACTGCCCCTGCATGCAGGGGCAGTGGGCCGCCTTACAGCAGCATGGTGCGGATGTCGCCCAGCACGTCGCCCAGGCGCTTGGTGAAGCGCGCGGCGGCAGCGCCGTTGATCACACGGTGATCGTAGGACAGCGACAGTGGCAGCATCAGCTTGGGCTGGAAGGCCTTGCCATCCCAGACCGGCTGCATGGTCGCCTTGGACACGCCAAGGATCGCCACTTCCGGCGCGTTGACGATCGGCGTGAAACCGGTGCCGCCAATGTGGCCGAGGCTGGAGATGGTGAAGCAGGCACCCTGCATCTCGTCCGCCGAGAGCTTCTTGGTACGGGCTTTTTCAGCCAGTGCCGCAGCTTCGGCAGCCAGTTGCAGCAGGCTCTTCTGGTCGACGTTCTTGATCACAGGGACCAGCAGGCCGTCCGGGGTATCCACGGCGAAGCCGATGTGCACGTACTTCTTGCGGATGATGGCCTTGCCGCTTGGCGCCAGCGAGCTGTTGAAGTCTGGCAGTTCCTTGAGCAGGAATGCGCAGGCCTTGAGCAGCAGTGGCAGCACGGTCAGCTTCACGCCAGCCTTTTCGGCCACGGCCTTCTGCGCCACGCGGAAGGCTTCCAGCTCGGTGATGTCGGCGGAGTCGAACTGGGTCACGTGCGGCACGTTCAGCCAGCTGCGGTGCAGGTTGGCGGCACCGACCTGCATCAGGCGGGTCAGGGCCACTTCTTCCACTTCACCGAACTTGCTGAAGTCCACGGCAGGGATCGGCGGGATGCCGGCGCCACCGGTCGCGCCGGCAGCTGCCGGGGCGCTCGATGCCTTTTGCATCATCGCTTTGACGTAGACCTGCACGTCTTCCTTCAGGATGCGGCCGTGCGGGCCGGTGGCCGCGACTGCGCCCAGGTCGACACCGAATTCACGGGCCAGTTGGCGCACCGCCGGGCCTGCGTGGACCTTGGCGTTGCTACCGGCAGCCGGCGCGGTGGTAGCCGGCGCAGGGGCTGCCGCTGGGGCGGCAGCAGCAGGTGCGGCAGCCGGGGCAGCCTCAGCCTTGGCCGGGGCAGCGGCGGCAGGTGCCGGGGCAGCAGCAGGTGCTGCGCCAGCGACCTTCAGCTTGAAGATCAGGTCGCCAGTGCCGACTTCGTCTTCCAGCTTGCACAGGACTTCTTCGACCACGCCGGCAGCCGGCGACGGGATTTCCATGGAGGCCTTGTCGGACTCCAGGGTAATCAGCGACTGGTCGGCTTCGACGGTGTCGCCGACTTTGACCAGTACTTCGATGATCTTGGCTTTGCCCGACGAACCGATGTCTGGCACGTGGATGTCCTGCACGGCGGCGGCAGCCGGTGCAGCCGCTGCCGCTGGGGCAGGGGCGGCTTCAGCGGCCGGGGCCGGGGCAGCAGCCTCGGCCGGTGCAGCGGCTGGCGCCTCAGGGGCCGCAGCAGCGGCGCCCTCGGCTTCCAGCACCAGCAGTTCGTCGCCTTCCTTCAGGCGGTCGCCCAGCTTGACCTTCAGCTCCTTGATGACACCGGCCTTGGGCGCCGGGATCTCCATGGAGGCCTTGTCGGACTCCAGGGTCAGCAGGCTCTGGTCAGCCTCGATACGGTCACCGACCTTGACGAACAGCTCGATGATTTCACCTTCACCGCTGCCGATGTCAGGTACGCGAATGAGTTCGCTCACTTAAAAATACTCCTCAGCAGTCCAGTGGGTTGCGCTTGTCCGGGTCGATGCCGAACTTGACGATAGCGTCTGCAACAACCTTGGGTTCGATCTCGCCACGGTCAGCCAGGGCTTCCAGGGCAGCCAGCACCACGAAGTGGCGGTCAACTTCGAAGAAGTGACGCAGCTTCTTGCGGCTGTCGCTGCGACCGTAACCGTCGGTACCCAGGACCTTGAACTCTTTGCTCGGTACCCACTGGCGAATCTGCTCGGCGAACAGCTTCATGTAGTCGGTAGAGGCAATGACCGGGCCTTTGCGACCGGCCAGGCACTGCTCGACGTAGGTCGCTTGTGGCTTCTGGCCAGGCTTCAGGCGGTTGGCGCGCTCTACGGCCAGGCCGTCGCGACGCAGTTCGTTGAAGCTGGTGACGCTCCACACGTCGGCACCGACGTTGAACTCTTCACGCAGGATCTTCGCCGCCTCGCGCACTTCGCGCAGGATGGTGCCGGAGCCCATCAGCTGTACGTGGTGTGCCGCTTCGCGGGTGTCTTCTTCGAGCAGGTACATGCCCTTGATGATGCCTTCCTCGACACCGGCCGGCATGGCTGGCTGCTGGTAGGATTCGTTCATCACGGTGATGTAGTAGAAGATGTCCTGTTGCTCTTCGGTCATCTTCTTCATGCCGTCCTGGATGATCACCGCCAGCTCGTAGCCGTAGGTTGGATCGTAGGTGCGGCAGTTCGGGATGGTGCCCGCCATCATGTGGCTGTGACCGTCTTCGTGCTGCAGGCCTTCACCGTTGAGGGTGGTGCGGCCGGCGGTACCGCCGATCAGGAAGCCACGGGTGCGGCTGTCGCCAGCGGCCCAGGCCAGGTCGCCGATACGCTGGAAGCCGAACATCGAGTAGAAGATGTAGAACGGCAGCATCGGCTGGTTGTGGCAGCTGTACGAGGTACCGGCAGCGATGAACGACGACATGGCGCCGGCTTCGTTGATGCCTTCTTCCAGGATCTGGCCCTTCTTGTCCTCGCGGTAGAACATCACCTGGTCTTTGTCGACTGGCTCGTAGAGCTGGCCGACCGACGAGTAGATACCCAGCTGGCGGAACATGCCTTCCATACCGAAGGTACGGGCTTCGTCCGGGATGATCGGCACGATGCGCTGGCCGATGTCCTTGTCCTTGACCAGCTGCGCCAGAATACGCACGAAGGCCATGGTGGTGGAGATTTCGCGGTCGCCCGAGCCGTCCAGGATCGCTTTCAGCGTTTCCAGTGGCGGGGTTGGCACGCTGAAACTCTTGGCGCGGCGCTGAGGCACGAAACCGCCCAGGGCAGCACGGCGCTCGGCCAGGTACTTGGCTTCGGCAGAACCTTCTTCGGGCTTGTAGAACGGCAGGTTCTCGAGGTCGGCATCCTTGACCGGGATGTCGAAGCGGTCACGGAAGTGACGCAGGCTGTCGACGTCGACCTTCTTGGTGTTGTGCGCGGTGTTCTTGGCTTCGCCGGCACCGGTACCGTAACCCTTGATGGTCTTGGCCAGGATGACGGTCGGCTGCTCTTTGTGGTTCACCGCTTGGTGGTAAGCCGCGTAGACCTTGTACGGGTCGTGGCCGCCACGGTTGAGCTTCCAGATCTCGTCGTCGGACAGGTCTTCGACCATGGCCTTGAGTTCCGGGGTGTTGAAGAAGTTCTCACGAACGTACGCGCCGTCTTTGGCTTTGTAGTTCTGGTACTCGCCGTCGATGACTTCGTCCATGCGGCGCTGCAGGGCACCGTTGGTGTCCTTGGCCAGCAGTGGGTCCCAGAAGCGGCCCCAGACGACCTTGTTGACGTTCCAGCCACCGCCACGGAACACGCCTTCGAGTTCCTGGATGATCTTGCCGTTGCCGCGAACCGGGCCGTCGAGGCGCTGCAGGTTGCAGTTGATGACGAAGATCAGGTTGTCCAGCTTCTCGCGGCCGGCCAGGGCGATTGCACCCAGCGATTCCGGCTCGTCGCACTCGCCGTCGCCCATGAAGCACCAGACTTTCTGCTTGCCGGCAGGGATGAAGCCGCGCGCTTCCAGGTACTTCATGAAGCGGGCCTGGTAGATGGCCTGGATCGGGCCCAGACCCATCGAAACGGTCGGGAACTGCCAGAAGTCAGGCATCAGCCATGGGTGCGGGTACGAAGACAAGCCGTTGCCGTCCACTTCCTGGCGGAAGTTGTTCATCTGCTCTTCGTTGATGCGGCCTTCCATGAAGGCGCGGGCATAGATGCCTGGGGAGGCGTGGCCCTGGAAGAAGATCAGGTCGCCGCCGTGTTCTTCGGTCGGGGCCTGGAAGAAGTAGTTGAAGCCGATGTCGTACAGGGTGGCGCTGGAGGCGAAGCTGGAGATGTGTCCGCCCAGGTCCGAGTCTTTCAGGTTGGTACGCATGACCATGGCCAGGGCGTTCCAACGCACCATCGAGCGAATGCGGCGTTCCATGAACAGGTCGCCAGGCATGCGTGCTTCGTGGGTGACAGGGATGGTGTTGCGGTATGGCGTGGTGATCGCATACGGCAGCTGGGAACCACTACGGGTGGCCAGCTCGCCCATACGGGTCATCAGGTAATGAGCGCGGTCTTCGCCTTCTTTGTCGAGGACCGACTCCAGGGCATCCAGCCATTCCTGGGTTTCGATTGGATCGAGGTCTTGCATGGCTTGCTCCAGGGCGGAAAGGCAACCAGAATCGATTGCCTGAGATTGCGACTGGCCTTATGGGCAGACGTCGTGAATTCTTGGATTACCGGGGTGTCGTCCGGCGCGTTGTAGTTTTACTACATTTGCTTGCGCATTTCATGCTTTTACACGACACGAGTAGTAGTAAAACTACAATTGTGCGACGTTTGGTCGCACATTGGCTTGTGAGGAAAAACGTTCATGTTGGTTGGCATTGTGTCGCGAACAGGTGTTTCTTGATGTTTGTTGCCAATTTTGCATTTTTTTCAGCTATTTCCAACTTTTGTACGACAGTCCAACCGTGGTCCGGCTTCCCCTTGGCCGCTTTTTTCCCTCTATTTCACGCCGATCAAGGATAGACCATGCGCCTACCTTTGCCCTCCGATCTGCCTGCCAGCTTGCAGCCGCTGGTTTCTCGCAACCAGCAGTTCCTGCGCGATGCCGTGGCGGCTCACCCCGAACTGGACCTGAACGATTGCAATGCAGCCCAGCGGCACCAGTTCGACCAGGTGGCCGCGGCCAGCGACTTCGTGCTGGGCGTGGCCCAGCGCGACCCGGCCATGCTGTTTGCCCTGCTGGCCAGCGGTGAGCTGGAACGGCGCTATGCCCCGGGGGAGCTGCGCGGGCAAATTGCCGCGGCGGCGCAGGCGGCGCAAAGCGAAGAGGAACTGGCGCGCAACCTGCGCCGCGCGCGCAACCGGCAGCAAGTGCGCATCATCTGGCGTGACATTACCCGCCAGGCGGAACTTGGCGAAACCTGCCGCGACCTGTCGGACCTGGCCGATGCCTGCATCGACGAAGCCTACCAATGGCTTTACCCGCGCCACTGCCAGCAATTCGGGACGCCCATCGGCAACCGCAGTGGCCAGCCGCAGCACATGGTTGTGCTGGGCATGGGCAAGCTGGGCGCGGTCGAACTCAACCTGTCCTCGGACATCGACCTGATCTTCGGTTTCCCCGAGGGCGGTGAAACCGAAGGGGTCAAGCGCTCGCTGGACAACCAGGAGTTCTTTACCCGCCTGGGCCAGCGCCTGATCAAGGCATTGGACCCGGTGACCGTCGACGGCTTCGTGTTCCGCGTCGACATGCGGTTGCGCCCTTACGGCTCTGCCGGGGCCCTGGTGCTCAGCTTCAATGCCCTGGAGCAGTATTACCAGGACCAGGGGCGCGACTGGGAACGCTACGCCATGATCAAGGCCCGGGTGGTGGCCGGCGATCAGGCTGCTGGCGCGCAGTTGCAGGAAATGCTGCGCCCGTTCGTGTACCGCCGCTACCTGGACTTTTCCGCCATCGAAGCGCTGCGCACCATGAAGCAGTTGATCCAGCAGGAAGTCCGGCGCAAGGGCATGGCCGACAACATCAAGCTCGGTGCTGGCGGCATTCGTGAGGTCGAGTTCATCGCCCAGGCGTTCCAGCTGATCCACGGTGGGCGTGACCTCAGCCTGCAGCAGCGGCCGTTGCTCAAGGTGCTGGCAACCCTCGAAGGCCAGGGCTACCTGCCGCCGGCAGTGGTGGCTGAGCTGCGCGAAGGCTATGAGTTCCTGCGTTATACCGAGCACGCCATCCAGGCCATCGCCGACCGCCAGACACAGATGCTGCCCGAGGGCGAGATCGATCAGGCGCGGGTTGCCTTCATGCTTGGCTTTGCCGACTGGCAGAGCTTCCACGACCAGCTGACCTACTGGCGTGGCCGCATCGACTGGCATTTCCGCCAGGTCATTGCCGACCCGGACGATGAAGACGGTGAAGGCGAGCTGGTGGTGGGCGGCGAATGGTCGCCGCTGTGGGAGCAGGCCCAGGACGAGGAAGCGGCTGGTCGCCAGCTGGAGGAGGCCGGTTTCAAGGCGCCTGTGGACGCTTTGCGGCGCCTGGCCGCGTTGCGCTCAAGCCCGCAGCTGCGCTCCATGCAACGCATCGGGCGCGAGCGCCTGGATGCCTTTATTCCACGCTTGCTGGCGCAAGCGGTGGAGCACGACAACCCCGACCTGGTACTCGAGCGGGTATTGCCGCTGGTAGAGGCGGTGGCGCGGCGTTCGGCCTACCTGGTGCTGCTGACGGAAAACCCGGGTGCACTGCGCCAACTGTTGACCCTGTGCGCCGCCAGCCCCTGGATCGCCGAGCAGATGGCCCGCTACCCGCTGCTGCTCGATGAGTTGCTCAATGAGGGCCGCCTGTTCAGCCCCCCACTGGCGCCAGAGCTGGCCAGCGAACTGCGCGAGCGCCTGACGCGCATCCCCGAAGACGACCTTGAGCAGCAGATGGAGGCGCTGCGTCATTTCAAGCTGGCCCACAGCCTGCGCGTGGCGGCCTCGGAAATCAGCGGCAACCTGCCCTTGATGAAGGTCAGCGACTACCTGACCTGGCTGGCCGAGGCCATCCTCGACCAGGTGCTGGCGCTGGCCTGGCGC
The DNA here is from genome assembly GCF_003205245.1 of Pseudomonas sp. MB-090624. Lineage (NCBI taxonomy): Bacteria > Pseudomonadati > Pseudomonadota > Gammaproteobacteria > Pseudomonadales > Pseudomonadaceae > Pseudomonas > Pseudomonas sp. MB-090624. The sequence continues at coordinate 23,338 of NZ_QJRK01000040.1, forward strand.
CAGACCGTGGCCCGCCACGGTCAGCCCAAGCGCAGTGACGGCAGCCTGTGCGACCCGGGGTTCATCATCATCGGCTACGGCAAGATGGGTGGGCTGGAACTGGGCCACGGCTCGGACCTGGACCTGGTGTTCATCCACGATGGCGACCCGCAGGCAGAAACCGACGGGGCCAAGCCGATCGACAGTGCGCAGTTCTTTACCCGCCTTGGCCAACGCATCATTCACCTGCTGACCACCCAGACCAACTCGGGGCAGCTGTATGACGTGGACATGCGCCTGCGCCCGTCAGGGGCTTCGGGCCTGCTGGTCAGTTCGCTGGGGGCCTTCGAGCGCTACCAGCAGAATGAAGCCTGGACCTGGGAGCACCAGGCCCTGGTGCGGGCCCGTGTGCTGGTCGGTTGCAAGCAGGTGGGGGCTGCGTTCGAGGGTGTTCGCGCCAAGGTGCTGGGCCAGGCCCGTGACCTTGGGAAGCTGCGCAGCGAAGTGAGCGAAATGCGCGCCAAGATGCGTGACAACCTGGGCACCAAGGCCACCGCCGCCGGTACTGCAGCCAATGCCTTCGAGGCTGGCATGCCGTTCGATATCAAGCAGGATGCCGGCGGTATCGTCGATATCGAATTTATGGTGCAATACGCCGCTTTGGCCTGGGGCCACGAGCACCCGGCCATACTCCGATGGACCGATAACATCCGCATTCTGGAAGAGCTGGAGCAGGCAGGTTTGCTGCCGGCCAGTGACGCGGTGCTGTTGCGTGAAGTGTACAAGGCGTTCCGCTCGGCCTCGCACCGCCAGGCCCTGCAGAAACAGGCCGGGGTGATCGATGCGGCGCAGTTTGCCGATGAACGCCGTGAGGTGCGGCGGATCTGGGGTGAGCTGGGTTTGACTTGAGAATGTTGGGGCCGCGTTGCGGCCCATCGCGACACAAGGCCGCTCCTACAGGAGAACGCATTCCCTTGTAGGAGCGGCCTTGTGTCGCGATGGGCTGCAAAGCAGCCCCAAAGGCTCATGCTTCACCACCGGTGGTACACTGTCCGCCACATAGCCTGAATATAAAGAGGGGAGGCCAGGCTGAACCGCAGCCTGTAGCCTCCCCGAGCGTTTCTGGACTAAGCATGAGAATACTGATCATTGGCCCCAGCTGGGTCGGCGACATGGTGATGGCGCAGACCTTGTTCCAGAGCCTGAAACAGCAGCACCCCGACTGCGTGATCGACGTGCTGGCACCCGAGTGGAGCCGGCCGATCCTCGAACGCATGCCCGAAGTGCGCCAGGCCTTGAGCTTTCCGCTCGGCCACGGCGCACTGGAGCTGGCCACGCGGCGGCGTATCGGCAAGTCCCTGGCCGGCCAGTACGATCAGGCCATCCTGCTGCCCAACTCGTTGAAGTCGGCGCTGGTCCCCTTCTTCGCCGGCATTCCCAAGCGCACCGGTTGGCGCGGCGAAATGCGTTTCGGCCTGCTCAATGACGTGCGCAAGCTGGACAAGGCCCGCTACCCGCTGATGATCGAGCGTTTCATGGCCCTGGCCTACGCCCCTGGTGCCGAATTGCCGCAACCGTACCCGCGCCCGCACCTGCAAATCGAAGCCCAGAGCCGCGAGGCCGCCTTGGCCAAGTTCGGCCTGGAGCTCGACCGCCCGGTACTGGCGCTGTGCCCCGGTGCCGAGTTTGGCGAGGCCAAGCGCTGGCCGGCCGAACACTACGCCGCCGTGGCGGATGCGATGATCCGCCAGGGCTGGCAGGTATGGCTGTTCGGCTCGAAAAACGACCACCCGGTGGGCGAGCAGATCCGCGACCGGCTGATCCCGGGGTTGCGCGAAGAGTCGGCCAACCTGGCTGGCGAAACCTCGCTGGCCGAGGCTATTGACCTGATGTCGTGCGCGCAGGCCGTGGTGTCCAACGACTCGGGGCTGATGCACGTGGCGGCTGCGCTCAACCGCCCGCTGGTGGCCGTGTATGGCTCCACCTCGCCCGGCTTCACCCCACCGCTGGCCGAACAGGTGGAGGTGGTGCGCACCGGTATCGAGTGCAGCCCGTGCTTTGACCGCACCTGCCGCTTCGGCCACTACAACTGCCTGCGCCTGCTGGAGCCCGGTAAAGTCATCGCCGCCCTGCATAGCCTGAGCGGGCCGGACCTGATCGATGCCGTGGCCGAGGTCGACTAAGTGCGGGTACTGATCATCAAGACCTCATCCCTGGGTGACGTGATCCATACCCTGCCGGCACTGACCGATGCCGCCCATGCGCTCCCGGGCATCCGGTTCGACTGGGTGGTGGAAGAAGGCTTCGCCGAAATCCCCAGCTGGCACCCGGCGGTTGACCAGGTCATCCCGGTGGCCATCCGCCGCTGGCGCAAGAACCTTTGGCAAACCCTCAAGAGCGGCGAATGGAAGGCCTTCAAGAAGCGCTTACGCGCGCGCAAGTACGACCTGGTGATCGACGCCCAGGGCTTGGTCAAGTCGGCCTGGCTCACCCGCTACGTGAAGGCCCCGGTGGCTGGCCTGGACCGCTACTCGGCTCGTGAAGGCTGGGCCAGCCGCTTTTATGACCGGCGCCTGTCGGTTGCTACCGGCCAGCATGCGGTCGAGCGGGTGCGCCAGCTGTTCGCCATGGCCCTGGCCTACGACCTGCCCGAAGGCATCGGCAGCTACGGCCTGGACCTCGAGCGCCTGCAACTGCCGCCAGCGGCGCCCTATGTCGTGTTTCTGCATGGCACCACCTGGGCGACCAAGCACTGGCCGGAAGCCTACTGGCGCGAACTGGCCGAGCGCATGGGCAGGCGCAAGCTGGAGGTGCGCCTGCCGTGGGGCAACCCGGCGGAGAAGGCGCGGGCCGAGCGCATTGCCCAAGGCTTGAACAATTGCCAGGTGCTCCCCAAATTGAACCTTGCCGGTGTTGCCCGCGTGCTGGCAGCGGCAAAGGCCTGCGTGGCGGTCGATACCGGCCTTGGCCACCTGGCCGCGGCACTCGATGTGCCGACCATTTCGTTATTCGGCCCGACCAACCCGGGCCTGACCGGCGCCTACGGACGGACCCAGATTCACCAGGCCAGTGACTGGCCCTGTGCGCCCTGCCTGCAGAAGAAGTGCACCTACAAACCGAGCGCCGATGACCTGGCCCGGTTCGATCTCAAACGCGAGTGGCCACTGTGCTTCACTCGCCTGAATCCCGAGCATGTGGCGAGCCGCTTGAGCGCGTTGCTGCTGGCTGAGGATGTCCGTTGATGCAACTGGCTTTCGTACTTTACAAATATTTCCCCTTTGGCGGGCTGCAACGCGACTTCATGCGCATTGCCCTGGAGTGCCAGAAGCGCGGCCACCAGATCCGTGTGTACACGTTGATCTGGGAGGGCGACATTCCCCCAGGCTTCGAGGTGCTGGTGGCGCCGGTCAAGGCGGTCTTCAACCACCGGCGCAACGAGAAGCTCAGTGCCTGGATGGCCGCCGACCTGGCCAAGCGCCCGGTCGACCGCCTGATCGGCTTCAACAAGATGCCGGGGCTGGACGTGTACTACGCCGCCGACGGCTGCTTCGAGGACAAGGCGCAAACCCTGCGTGGCGGCCTGTACCGCCGTTGGGGCCGCTACCGGCACTTTGCCGAGTACGAGCGTGCGGTGTTCGCCAAGGACGCGCATACCGAAGTGCTGATGATTTCCGAAGTGCAGCAGCCGCTGTTCATCAAGCATTACGGCACCCCGCTGGAGCGCTTCCACCTGTTGCCGCCGGGCATTTCCCACGACCGCCGCGCGCCGGCCAATGCCGCCGAGATTCGCGCCGAGTTTCGCAAGGAGTTCAACCTGGGCGAGGGTGACCTGCTGCTGGTGCAGATCGGCTCGGGCTTCAAGACCAAGGGCGTGGACCGCAGCCTCAAGGCGCTGGCGGCACTGCCGTCGGCGCTGCGCAAGCGCACCCGGTTGATGGTCATCGGCCAGGACGACCCCAAGGTATTCCAGCTGCAAAGCGCTACCCTGGGCCTGGGCGACCAGGTGCAGTTCCTCAAGGGCCGTAGCGACATCCCGCGCTTTCTGCTGGGTGCCGACGTGCTGATTCACCCGGCGTATAACGAAAACACCGGTACGGTGCTGCTCGAAGCGCTGGTGGCCGGTTTGCCGGTGCTGGTGTCCAGGGTGTGCGGCTATGCCCATTACATTGCCGAGGCCGACAGTGGCCTGGTGCTGGACGAGCCATTCGAGCAGGACCAGCTCAACAGCTACCTGCAGCGCATGCTGGAAGACCCGCAGGCCCGCGCCAGCTGGTCGCGCAACGGCCTGGCATTCGCCGAAACCGCCGATCTGTACAGCATGCCGCAGCATGCTGCCGACGTGATCCTGGGGCAGAAAACCGCATGAAGCTGATACTGGCCGAACCCTTCAAACACCTGTGGGCCGGGCGCGATGCCTTCGACGCCGTGGAGGCGCTGCAAGGCGAGGTCTATCGCGAACTCGAAGGCCGCCGCACGCTGCGTACCGAGGTGGCTGGCGAGGGCTTTTTCGTCAAGATCCACCGCGGTATCGGCTGGGGCGAGATCTTCAAGAACCTGCTGACCGCCAAGCTGCCGGTGCTCGGTGCCGGCCAGGAGTGGCAGGCGATCCAGCGTTTGCATGAAGTGGGCGTGCCGACCATGACCGCGGTCGCCTACGGTGAGCGCGGCAGCAACCCAGCCGCGCAGCATTCGTTCATCATCACCGAAGAGCTGGCGCCGACCATCAGCCTGGAAGACTTCAGCATCGACTGGGCCAGGCAGCCGCCCGAGCCGCGCCTGAAGCATGCGCTGATCGCCGAGGTGGCGAAAATGACCGGCGGCATGCACCGCGCCGGGGTCAACCACCGCGACTGCTACATCTGCCACTTCCTGCTGCACACCGACCGCCCGGTGACGGCGGATGATTTCAAACTGTCGGTGATCGACCTGCACCGCGCGCAAACCCGGGCGACAATCAGCCGGCGTTGGCGTGACAAGGACCTGGCGGCGCTGTACTTCTCGGCGCTGGACATCGGCCTTACCCAACGCGACAAATTGCGCTTCCTGCGCGCTTACTTCCAGCGCCCGCTGCGGCAAGTCCTCAAGGACGAAGCCGCGCTGCTGGCCTGGCTGGAGCGCAAGGCGCAGAAACTCTACGATCGCAAGCAACGCTATGGGGATGCACTCTAATGGCGAGTTGGACACTGGCGCCGGGTTACAAACACCTGGCGGCGGACTTCGGCAGCCTCGATGCGGTATTTGCCATTCAGGGCGAACGCCTGACCCGCGACCCCCTCAGCGAGGTGGTGCGCATCGAGCGTGATGGGGTCAACTATTACGTCAAGCGGTACACCGGTGCCGGCAAGCACATGCGCCGCTACCTGGGCCGGCCGCGCATCAAGGCCGAATGGCAGAACCTCAAGCAGTTCGCCAAGTGGGGCATTCCCACCGCCGAAGTGGTGGCCTGGGGCCTTGAACGCAATGGCCTGGCCTTTGGCCGCGGGGCGATGATCACCCGCGAGCTGCCCAACACCGAAGACCTGTCGGCACTGGCCGAGCGCAACGATGCGCGGCTGGCAGATCGCGCCTGGGTCGATCATATCAGCCGCCAGTTGGCCCGCTATACCCGGGTGATGCACGAACACCGTTTCGCCCACAACGACCTGAAGTGGCGCAACCTGCTGGTCGATGACCAAGGCACGCTGTTCTTCATCGACTGCCCCACCGGCGATTTCTGGCGCGGGTTCATGTGGCGGCACCGGCTGATCAAAGACCTGGCCTGCCTGGACAAGGTGGCCAAGTACCACCTCTCGGCTACCCAGCGCCTGCGTTTCTACCTGCAGTACCGTGACCGTAAACGGCTTGATGCGCGCGACAAGAAACGCATCCGCCAGGTGCTGGGCTTTTTCGAGGGAAGGGAATGACCGACTACCTGGCCAGCGCAGAACTCGCGCTGCTCAAACGCCATGGGCTGGATGACTTCGAGGCGCTGTGGGCGCTGCAACTGGACGCCGTGGACGAGCCCAACACCGGCCGTGGCGGCTGGAGCAGCGTGTTCCGCCTGGAGCTCGAAGGCAAGGGGTACTACCTCAAGCGCCAGTGCGACTACCTGACCCGCACCCTGCACCGGCCGTTTGGCGAGCCAACCTTCGCCCGCGAATTCCGCAATATCAGCCGTTATCAGAAGTTGCACATTCCGGCCTTGCAGGCGGTGTTCTACGGTGAGCGCAAGCAGGGCGGCCAGCACCGGGCGATTCTGATGACCCGTGCCCTGGACACGTGGGCCGACCTCGACAGCCTGCTGGGCCAATGGCCGCAGTTGGGCGAGGCCGAGCGCAACGGCATCCTGCAGGCGTGCGGCCAGCTGGCGCGTACCCTGCACGGCGCCGGCCAGGTGCACGGCTGCTTCTACCCCAAGCACATCTTTCTGCGCCAGCGCCGCGAGGGGTGGGACGCGCAACTGATCGACCTGGAAAAGACCCGGCCGTTGCTGTTCGGCATGCGTGACCGCCTCAAAGACCTGGAGCCGCTGCTACGCCGCGCCCGGGCCTGGAGCGAGGCGGATGTCCGCACCTTGCTGGCCAGCTACCTGGCGCAGCCCGCCGAAGGCACGCTGGTCGACACCTGGCTGCAACGCCTGACGCAACGCCGTCGTGAAAAAGAGGCCCGCTGATGCGTTTGTCTGAACTCAAGGCTGCCGGGCGCAGCCCGTCACTGCCGCTGACCCTGACCTTGGCCGATGCCGCCGGCAGCGCCGACCTGCAGCTGCTCAGCCTGTTGCGTGTGCTACCGGGCCAGCGCTATGTCGGCGCCGGTGTGTGGCGCGGGACGCCGGTACTGGCCAAGTTGTTGGTGGGTGCTAACGCGGCGCGGCATTTCCAGCGCGAATTGCAGGGCGTGAAGCTGTTGGCCGGGCAGGGGCTGACCACGCCCAGGCTGCTGGCCGACGGGCTCAGGGAAGGCGAAGGTGGCTGGCTGCTGTTTGAATTCCTCGACGGTGCCCAAAGCCTGGCCGATGCCTGGGGCGCGGTGGAAAACCTGCCGGTGCTGGCCGACGCGCAGCAGCAGGTGCTGGGTGAGGCGCTGACGGCCGTGGCGCACATGCACGCCAAAGGCCTGTGGCAGGAAGACCTGCACCTGGACAACCTGCTGCGCCACGCCGGCAAGCTGTACCTGATCGATGGCGCCGGCATCAAGGCCGAAACCCCTGGCCAGCAACTCTCGCGCCCGCGGGTGCTGGAAAACCTCGGGGTATTCTTCGCCCAGTTGCCCAAGCGCCTGGAACCGTTCATCGAAGAGTTGCTGGTGCATTACCTGCTGGCCAATGCCGAGCACGCGCTGCCACTGGAAGCCTTGCAGAAGCAGGTGGACAAAGTGCGCAGCTGGCGGCAGAAGGACTACCTGGAAAAGGCCGGGCGCGAATGCAGCCTGTTCAGCGTACAGCGCAGCTTGTCGGGCTTGCGTGCGGTTCGCCGCAGCGAGGTGGGCGCCATGCTGCCAGTGCTGGAACAGGCCGATGCCTTGATCGACCAAGGCCACCTGTACAAGACCGGTGGCGCCGCCAGTGTGGCGCGTATCGAGGTGAATGGCCGGCAGTTGGTGCTCAAACGCTACAACATCAAGAACACCGCGCACTGGCTCAAGCGCTTCTGGCGCCCGAGCCGGGCCTGGCATTCATGGATCGAAGGGCACCGCCTGGAGTTTCTCGACATCGCCACGCCACGCCCCTTGGCGGTGCTGGAGCAGCGGGTGCTGGGCCTGCGCAGCCGTGCCTACCTGGTCACCGAGTATGTCGATGGCCCAGACCTGACCGCGTGCTTTGCGCCCTACGTGGAGAGTGGCGAGGCCCCGCAAGAACAGCTCGATGCGTTGGTGCAGGTGATGCAGCAGCTGATCCGCGAGCGCATCAGCCACGGCGACTTCAAGGGGCACAACCTGTTCTGGGACAACGGGCGCTGGTCGCTGATCGACCTGGACGCCATGTGCCAGCATGCCACCCAGCTCAGCTTCGCCCCCGCCTATGCCCGCGACCGGGCACGGCTGCTGCGCAACTGGCCAAGTGGCAGTGCCTTGCATCAGCGGTTGGACGGGCTGTTGCCGCGGCTTACCGAATAACAGTCTGGAAACGCCAGCCAGTCACTGCTTCGGCCGGGCTGGCGAACCCGGATGCGCCACTGGTCCCCCTGCCAACGCACAATGGCCCAGGCAATGGGCCTGCTGTGCGGTTGCCCGGGCATCAGCAAATGGTAATGGTTGTCCAGCAAGTGCGCGCGCAGCGGCAACGCCTGGCTGCCTGCCACCAGAAAGTACTCCCGGCCCAGGCGGTACAGCCCAGCGGTGTCGGTTGGCTCGGCGCCAGCGGGGTACGTGGGCAGTTGGCACGCTTCGAACAGCGCCTGCAAGTCGGGTAGCCCGTCATGCCACAGCACCACAGAGTCCACTACCCATTCGCCGTCTTCGTGGCGTTTGACCGGTACCTTGGTATAGGCGTCTGGCATGCGCGGGTCTACTACCCGCCAGCGGTAGCCGTCGAAAGCGACCTGGTACGTGGCCCCGCTGGCATCCCGGATGTAGTAGAAGCTCATGCCGGGGTACGGCGAGGGTTGCTCGTAGATACCTTCTTTGTGAATGCCATCCACGCGGTAGCGCAGTTTTTCACGGTTGATGTTCACGCTTGCCGAAGGCGGCAACTTCAGCGGTGGAGGCGAGGGTATTCCCCGCAACGCGCGGCGCATCACGGTTGTTCCACCCAGGTTGTTGACGGCGTCGTTGGCGTAGGTGAAGGCGTCGACGATGTGCTTCAGTACCTCCGTACGTTGCGCTTGCTTGAAGGCCTTGTGCGCATCGATCACCGACAGGATCGAACGCCCCAACGATACCGCCACCAGTGCCCGGTTGGGCAACACGAAGCTGATCAAGTCCAGAATGAGCGTCAGCCCGCGCAGGCCGAGCTCGGCCAGCAGTTCCCGCCGGGTGTTGGTGCTGGCATCGACCGCGGCCAGCATGGCATTCACTTCCGCGAGGTAGCGGGCCTGCTGGAAATCGCCGGTGATCGTCGGGCGTTGTACATGGGGCCCCATGCCGCCTTTGGTCAGCCATAGCTCGATTTGCTCACGGTCGGCCAGCGGCAGGCGGTCTTTCAGGTAATCGCGCAGGGCAGGTTGTTTGCGCAGGGTCTTGAGCATGTGCCGGGTATTGCGAAACTCACGCCAGGCACGGCGGTCCGGGGCGTCCGGGGTGTAGACGATGAAGCGGGCGAAGCCTGGGCTGTCTGGGGTGAGCAGCATGATGCCTTGCAGCGTATGCCCACTGATCAGCAACTGGCGCACGCTCAGTTGCGCTACGTCTGCCTGTTGGCGGGCATGGCTTTGCGGGTATTCGAGCAAGGTGGTGATCCAGGCGAACCCGCGCTCGAACGGGTCTTCGAGAAGGTGGCCGGCATAGTGCGCCTTGGCCGCTTCAGCGCGCATGCGCGCATGGCTGATGGCGACATAACTGTCCTGCCGCCACTGTGCCTGCGGCGATGTCAGCAAATGGGTGCGCAGGTATTGGCTGTAGCTTTCACCCACATCCAGCTCACGCACCAGCTGCTTGACCTGGCTTGGGCTGACGCCAGCGATGGTCACGCCCTGCTTGTCGTGCACCCTCGCCGTCAACCAGTAGTCGATATCGAGCAAGCTGACGTTGATCAGCGCCAACTCGTCGATGCGGTAGGTCTGCTGGACCAGCTCGATGCTGTCGCCAACCTGCGGGCGGCTGGCGACGGGTATCCAGGGGCCGGTAATGCTGGGCGGCAACACGGGGCCTATGGGCCTGGCCAGGGTAACGCTGACATACACGCCGAGCGGGTCGATATCCAGCTGGTGACGTTGGCGCAGTTGCGTGCGCAGGCGTTCACGCGTCCAGGCGAGCAGGCCATTGCGGTCGACGAATTGCTCAAGGCTCAGGATACCGGGTGCCGCCGCCTTGTCGATGGCGATCACCAGCTCTTGCAGGGTTTGCATGATGTGCGTGAGGCCCTGTGCCGAGGCGTTTTTCAGCCAGGCTGGCGAGTTGCGCTCCAGCAGCAGGCCGTAGCGTGTCTGTAGCGCAGAGCGGCTGTCGGCCCATGGCAGCAGATCGGCGGCCTCGACCAGGTCCGCTGTCAGCTTGGGCCAGTCCACCGTCGCCTGCTGCGCAACTTCCTGCCAGGCCTGGGTCAGCGCGGCGTGCTGGCCGTCGATCAAGGCCTGAGCCTGTGCCTGAATCATGTCCTCGTTGAACCATTCATAGCGCAGGCGCTCGGCGTTGCGGGCGTTGTCGCGATCGTGTTCGTTGCTCATGTGCCGCAGCAGTGGCCGGCTTTGCTGCACGTCGTCCAGGCGTTCGCAAAGCTCGGTGTGCAGCTCGGCAAGGCTATCGAATGCTTCGATGCCATGGGACAGGCTGCACAGCAGCGCGTAGTCGGTGGTGTTGCGGGTGTCTGGCATGCGGCCCTCGGGCCCGCCTTCGACGATCACGAAGGTGCCGGGCAGGTAGCTACGCCAATTGGGTGTGGTGATGTCCAGTACGGGGCGGTAGATCTGCGGCCGTTGCGCGGCTGGTAAATGCTGGCGCTGCGAGGGCAGCGGCCTGTTGGCGCAGCAGGTGACCAGCTCGGCATGGCTCGAACCCAGCGTATGGTCATCGCTGCGCAACGCGATTTGCCCCAGCAGTTGCTGGCGCAGCAGCGTAGCCAGGCGTGCCCGCCGGCTTTCGCCGCTTGCGGTGCCAAGCCAGTACTGCGCAAGGTCGGCGAAGTAGCGCTGCCGTGCGTTCAGCAGCGGCAGCGACGGGTCGGGCGCGGGGGGTGGGGTGAGCAGGGCGCTCAATTGCGCATCGAAGGACTTGAAGTGTGTCAGGCTCATGGCGGGCTCCACGGTGAACAGGCCGTGCAGCTTGGCTCCAGCTGTTGATACAGGCGTGTTAGCTGTTTACCTCATTTGCCGCTCAGGCCACGGAACCCGAGCCATGCCGGAATACCCAGCCCCAGCCAGGCCAGGGCGTCCCAGGCGCCGTCCCCGAGCAGCGCGGCGAACAGGCCGGCTGCGCCCAGTGCGGCGATGAGCCCAGGCCAGGCGAAGATCTGCCTGGTGCTGCGTGACGTGTGGCTCACGGGCGCGCCCCCCTTCTGCTGCGCAGCTTGGTCCACCACAGGTAAAGGCCGCTGCCGAGTACGATGATCGTCAGCACGTCCAGTGCTGCCCACAGCACCTGCATGGGCCGCCCGCCGTAGTCGCCAAAATGCAGGGGTTGCGACAGGCCCATGGCATCCATGTACCAGGGGCGTTCGCCGACGGCGGTCACTTGCAGCGTGCGTGCATCGATCAGGACCGGGGTCAGCAGGTGCGAAGTGAGGTGCGTGGCACCTTTCATGAACACCGCGTAGTGGTGCTCACTGGAGAAGCGTGTACCGGGGAAGGCGATGAAGTCTGGGCGCATGCCGGGGGCGGCCTGTTCGGCGATGGCCAGCAGGTCGCTGGCCGCAGCGCGTTCGCCCAGCGGTGGGGCGTTGCGGTAGGGCGCCACCATGGCCGCCAGGCTGTCGTTGCGCCAGGCAGCGATCACCAGGTCGGACAGGGCGCTGATCACGCCGGTTACACCGACAGTCAGTGCCCAGGCCAAGGTGACGATGCCGATCAGGTTGTGCAGGTCGAGCCAGCGCAGGCGCCGGGATTTGTCGTGGCGCACGCTGGCGAAGCCCAGCCGGCGCATGAACGGGGCATACAGCACGGTGCCGGACACAATCGCGACGACGAACAGCACGCCCATGAAGGCCAGCAGCAACTTGCCCGGCAGGCCGGCGAACATGTCCACGTGCAGGCGCAGCATCAGCATCATGAAGCCACCGTTGGCGGCGGGCATGGCTACCGCTTCGCCTGTGCGCGCGTCGAGCATGAAGGTGTGCGACAGGTTGGGCTCGGTACCGGCGGTGGCGGCGGTGATGGCCACCACGCCGTCGGGTTGGTCTTCTTCATAACCAAAGTACTGCATGACCTCGCCGGGGCGGTGCTGCTCGGCCTTGAGCACCAGCTGTTGCAGGTCGAGGTGCGGGGTGCCGGGCGGCATTTCGCGCAGTTCGGCGGCGTCGCCCAGCAGGTGTTCGAGTTCGTGGTGGAAGATCAGCGGCAGGCCGGTGAGGGCGAGCAACAGCAGGAACAGGGTACAAACCAGGCTGCTCCAGGTGTGGACCGCTGACCAGCGGCGGATGGTTGGGCTTTTCATCACGGTACCGTTTTTTGCCTGAGGAATTGGAGGGGGCTGCTGCGCAGCCCAATCGCCGGCAAGCCAGCTCCCACAGGTAAATCATGAGCCCGAGGACATGCGCTGACCTGTGAGAGCTGGCCCCCACAGGTAAATCAGGAGCCCGAGGACATGCGCTGACCTGTGAGAGCTGGCCCCCACAGGTAAATCAGGAGCCCGAGGACATGCGCTGTCCCTGTGGGAGCTGGCCCCCACAGGTAAATCAGGGGCCCGAGGACCTGCGCTGACCTGTGGGAGCTGGCTTGCCGGCGATTGGGCCGCAACGCGGCCCCGGCTCACTCAGAACTTGTAGGTGGCGCTGGCCACGACACTCCGCTCGTCGCCGTAGTAGCAGTAGTACGAGTCACAGGTGGAGAGGTAGTCCTTGTCCAGCAGGTTGGTCGCATTGAGCGCGACCGACGCCCCTTTCAGGCTGTTGTCCAGGCGGCCCAGGTCGTAATGCACCGCCGCATCGAACACCGTGTAGGCATTGGCCTTGCCCAGCCAGGTGTTGCCTTGGTCTCCATAGGTATTACCGGTGTAGCGTGCCCCCAGGCCGATGCCGAAGCCGTCCAGTACGCCCGAGTGGAAGGTGTAGTCGCCCCACACCGAGGCCTGCTGGTTAGGCATCAGTTGCAGGCGGTTGCCCTTGAACTGACCATCCTGCACTTCGGATTTGGCCAGGGTGTAGGCGGCAATTACCTTCAGGTTGTCGGTAACGTCGGAAACCGCTTCAAGCTCAAGGCCGCGGACTTTCACTTCGCCGGTCTGGCTGGTGACACTGGTATTGCCGTCGTTGCTGGTGACCAGCACATTCTTTTGAGTCAGGTCATACACCGCGGCCGAGAGCAACGTATTTGAACCGGGGGGCTGGTATTTGACACCCAGTTCCCACTGCTTGCCTTCGGTTGGTTTGAACGACTTCAGTGGGTCCGCATCGGCCTTGCTGGCGGGCTGGAAAGATTCTGCATAGGACAGGTAAGGCACAAACCCCGAATCGAAGACGTAACTGATCGCCGCGTTGCCGCTGAAGTTACTGTCGCGCTGGGTGTTGGTAGCGTCGCCTTTGTTGAAGAACGTTGTACCGGTGTGTACCCAGTCCTCCCGACCACCCAAGGTCAGCCGCCAGTTGCCCAGCGCCATCTGGTCCTGCACGTACAGGCCGGTCTGAATGGTTTTCTGGTCGTAGTCGTAGTAGGCAGTGGAACGGTCCGGTCTGCTGATCGGCAAACCGTAGACCGGGTCGTTGACATTGATGGGCGGCGCAGCGCCATAGATCGTCAGGAAATTGTTGTTGGTACGTTGGTGGTCCAGGCCGAGCAGCAAGGTGTGGCTGATGGCGCCTGTGCTGAAATCACCCTGAAAGTTGTTGTCGACGGCGAACTGGCTGATGTCCTCGTCAACGTTGGTGGTACTACGCCCCACATTGCCTTGGTCGTCCACGACCATGCCGAACTCTGGCAAGTAGCTGTTGACGGTGATCGTCTGGAACGACAGCTCGGACTTGGTATAGCGCAAGTTTTGCCGGAACTGCCACACGTCGTTGAAACGGTGCTCGAACGCGTAGCCCAGCGCGTAGTAGGTACGGTCGTAGAATTCGTAATTAGGATCACCCAGGTTCTTGTGGTGCGAGATCTTGCCGAACGGCATGTCGATCTTGGTGCCCTGGATCGGTCGGAACTGGCTGGTGACCCCGGTATCGTCGCGGGTGAATTGGGAGAGGAAGGTCAGCGAGGTATCTTCGTCCACGTTCCAGGTCAGGCTCGGGGCGATGTTGTAGCGCTTGTTGTCGATGTGATCGACCTGCGTACCGCTGTCACGGATCACACCGCTCACGCCATACAGCAAGCGGCCGTCGTCATCGATCTTGCCGGTGCTGGCGAAGTTGATCTGGCGGTGGTTGTCACTGCCATATTGCAGTTCGATTTCATGCGCGCTTTCGGCTTGCGGGCGGCGGCTGACCATGTCCAGCAGGCCGCCGGGTGGGGTCTGGCCATAGACCGAAGAAGCCGGGCCACGCAGCAGCGCCAGGCGGTCGAGGTTCCAGGTTTCGGCTTTCGGGTTGGCGTACACGCCACGTGGCAACGGCAGGCCATCCAGGAACTGGGTGGGCTCGAAGCCGCGCACACGCATCCAGTCATAGCGGGTGTCGCTGCCGAAGCTGGCAGAGACGATGCCTGGCATATAGCGCACGGCATCGTCGAGGCTGTGCACGCCGCGGTCTTTCATCTGCTCGCGGGTCGCCACGGAAATGGACCGTGGGACCTCGACCAGGGCGGTGTCGGTCTTGGTGCCGGCGGCCGTGCGCTGGGCCAGGTAGCCGTCGACCGGGCCCCACGCGCTTTCACTGGCGCTGTTGGCGTTCACGGTGATTTCCGGCAAGGCCAGGCTGCCCTCCGGCACCGCGACCAGGCTGTAGCTGCCCGCGCTGCTCTGCTGCAATTGCAGGCCGCTGCCCAGCAGCGCTGCCTGCAAGGCGCCGAGGCCGTCATAGCGGCCGTTGACCGGCGCCGAGGTGCGGCCACTGACCAGCGCCGGGTCCAGGGCCAGGGCGATGCCGGCCTGGCTGGCGATCTGGTTCAGGGCAGTGGCCAGCGGTGCGCTGGGCAGGTTGTAGGCGCGCAGCGCGGATTGCTCGGCGGCGAACAAGGCAGGGCTGACCAGCGGCGCGGCCATGCCGATGGCCAGGGCCATCAGGCTGGGGCGCAGGATACGATCTACGGCACGGGACATGCGGCGGTTCCTCGACGGGTAAGTGCTTGCTGCATCCTTGCCGAGCGAGAATCGAAAAGTGACAGGGCGAATCTGAAAAAAAGTGAGAATTGTTTGTAAAGGCAGGGGCGCCTGCGATCAGGCCGCTACAGCGCTACCTGGGCGTGACCTTCACCCACCACTGGGTATGCCGCTCGATCTTCACCGGCAGCACCGGCTCCAGTGAGGCCAATGCCAGGTCGGTATCGGTCAGCGGGAAGCTGCCGCTTACCCGCAGGTCGGCGACCGCTGCATCCACGCCCAGGTAGCCGCTGCGGTACTTGCCCAGCACCGCCAGCAAGTCGCCAAGGCGTACGTCGTCGACCACCAGCATGCCGCGCGTCCAGGCATCGGCACCGGCCGGCACTGCGCTGACCTGGCCCAGGCCATCGGTATGCATCAGCACCTGCTGGCCTTCGCGCAACACCTGCTCGTCACCGCTGTTATGCGGCATGGCCGCGACCGACGCTTGCAACACTTCAAGGCGCGTGCCTGCGGCTTCACGACGTACCAGGAAGCGCGTGCCCAGTGGGCGCAAGCGGCCATCGTCGGTGCGCACCAGCAGCGGGCGTGGGTCCTGGTGGCCGGTATCGACCGAGATTTCACCCTGGTGCAGCACGATCACCCGTTGCGCACCGGCGTAGTCGATGTCTACCGCGGTGTGGGTATTGAGGCTCAACAGGGTGCCGTCGGCCAGGCGCAAGGTGCGCAACTCGCCGGTGGCGGTACGCTGGTCGGCAAGCCAGTAGCTGGGCGCCAGTGACGGTGCGCCGACCCAGGCCAGCAGCGAGCCGAGCAGGAACATGCCGGCCAGGCCGCCGCCCACCTTGCCGATGCGCCGGCGCAGGCTGGCGCGCGACTGCAGCAACGCCTGGCGCGCCGGGCCGGCGGCTGCGCTGAGCCGCTGGTCCATGGCGCCGAGCTGTCGCCAGGCGCGCGCGTGTTCTTCGCTGGCGGCATGCCAGCGCATGAACTCGCCACGTTCGGCAGGGCTGTCGCTGCCGCCGTCGAGGTTGAGTTTCCAGGCAATGGCAGCTTCCAGTACACGCGACGAGACCGGTACGTTGCTCACGTCGGCTCCCCGTACAGGGCCACGTAGCACTGGCGCATACCCTGGGCGAGGTACTGGCGCACCCGCGACACCGAAACGCCCAGGCGCTCGGCGATTTCGGCATGGCCCATGCCATCCAGGCGGTTGTGCAGGAACGCCGCGCGGGCTTTGCTCGACAGCTTGCCAAGCAGGCGGTCGATGGCTTTGAGGTCTTCCAGAATCAGGTGCTGTACTTCGGGGGAGGGGTGTTCGGCTTCCGGCACCAGTGCCAGTTCCGCGAGGTAGGCCTGTTCCAGTGCGGCGCGCCGGAAGTGGTCGAACATCAGCCCCTTGGCCACGGCTGCAAGAAAGGCACGCGGTTCGCGGGGCGAGGCCAGCTGCTCGCGGCCTAGCAGGCGCACGAAGGTGTCCTGGCTCAGGTCTTCGGCACGTTGGCGGCAGGCCATGTTGCGTTGCAACCAGGCGAGCAGCCAGCCGCGGTGATCGCGGTACAGCGTACCAACCAGATCGGCGTGTGGGCTCTGTGCAGAAGGCAAGCAGCGTCCCCCCGGAACGTATGCATTAACTAACGATAATTATTCGCGATTGTTGCAGAGGGGAGGGGGTGGGTGCAATGGACGCTTATCGGTTCGCCTGCATGGGGTTGGCCAAAGGCCTGCGGTTTCACCGGCGCTGCGTAGCCCTGGCCTTACATGCCATGGCTCTGCACCTTGCGTCGCCGCCAGCCGCGCAGGCGCTGTTCCAGTTGCAGCGGGCTGTCCAGTTGTTGGCGCCGGGCCTGGCTGAACAGGATCAGCACAAGTTCTGCGGTGACCTGGGCATCAGCGCTGGCGTGGTGGCGTTCTTCCACCTGTAGCCCAAAGCGCGCCACCCAGTCATCCAGGCCCGCCTCGCGCAGAACCGTGTCGGGGTTGAGCATCGGCGCCAGCTCGGCCACATCCAGAAACGGCGACTGCAAGCGGTAACCCAGGCTTTCTTTCAATGCCCGCGCCAGCATGCGCTGGTCGAACGGAGCATGGAATGCCAGCACCGGGCTGTCGCCAATGAAGTCGAGCAGGTCCAGCAAGGCTTCGGCGGGCTCGCAACCGGCCGCCAGGGCGCTTGGCCCCAGCCCGTGAATCAGCACGCTGGCGTTGGTTTTCAACAGTGGCCGCTGCAGGGTGCGTTCGAATTGCTGGGCAAAGTCGATGGCCCCGTCCTCAATGGCCACTGCGCCGATCGACAGTACCTGGTCACGGTTGGGGTTGAGCCCGCTGGTTTCCAGGTCCAGCACCACCCAGCGCTGCTCACGCAACGTGCACACACCCAGGGGCGCGGGTTTAGGTTGCCGGGCCAGGCGCTGGCGCGTGGCAGGGTCCAGCTCGGGTGTGCCGGGGCGCAGCCAGGCGAACAGGCTCATAACTGGTACCGCAGGGCCAGGCTGCTTTGCAGGCGCTGGGCCTGGCGCAGGGACTCGCGCAGGATACGCCGGTCCAGGTGGTTGAGGCTGTCCGGGTCAAGCCGGTTGGAATACGGCAGGTTGGCGCGGGCCTGGCGTTGATGCTGTTGCATGCGGGTCTGCTGGATGAAGTGATACGCCTCTTCATAGGCCGCGCCGTCCAGTGCTTCGATTACCCCTTTGGCGACCAGCTGGCGCAAGCGCTCCAGGGTATTGCACGCGCCGATGCCATTGGCCAGCGCCAGCAGCCGGGCACCATCGACGAAGGGCGTCAGGCCCTGGACCTTCAGGTCGAGGGTAGCGGCCTTGTCATTGCCTTGGCGGGTCAGCACGAACTCGCGCAGGCGGCCCACTGGCGGGCGCTGGCGCAGGGCGTTTTCCGCCATCATGCGCTGGAATATACGGTTGTCGGCCACCTGCGCCAGCACGCCTTGGCGCAGTTGCTCGCAGCCCTGCTCGTCGCCCCACACCACCCGCAGGTCGAAGTAGATGCTTGAGCCCAGCAGGTTTTCCGGGCTGGCTTCGCGGACAAAACCGGCAAAGCGCCGCGCCCACTCGGCACGCGACAGGCACAGCGCAGGGTTGCCGGCCATGATGTTGCCCGTACACAAGGTGAAGCCACACTGGGCCAGGCATTGGTTGATGTACTGTGCCAGCGGCAGCAGGCGGGCACGGATGGCGTCGGCCTCGGCACTGTCCAGCGCCTCGAAGAGGATGCCGTTGTCCTGGTCGGTGTGCAGGGTCTGTTCGCGACGCCCTTCGCTGCCAAAGCACAGCCAGCTGAAAGGCACCCCAGGGTCGCCCCGTTCGGCCAGGGCCAGCTCGATGACCCGGCACACGGTATGGTCGTTGAGCAGGGTGATGATCTGGGTGATCTGCGTGGACGACGCGCCGTGGGCGAGCATCCGTTCGACCAGTTGGCTGATCTCGCCGCGCAGCGAGACCAGGCTGTCCAGCCGCGGTGCATGGCGAATGGTGCGCGCCAGGTGCACCAGGTCGACCCGTTGCAGCGAGAACAGGTCGCGCTCCGAAACCACGCCACACAGCCGGCCGTTTTCCACCAGGCACACGTGGGCAATGTGCCGCTCGGTCATTGCCATGGCTGCGTCGAAGGCACTGGCCTGTGGGCTGAGGTAGAACGGCTTGGCGGTCATGTGCCGGGCAATCGGCGCACCCAGCTCGGCGTCCGCCGCGGCCACCACCTGGCGCAGGTCGCGCAGGGTGAAGATGCCGGTGGGGTAGCGCTGCGCGTCAACCACGACGATACTGCCCACCTGCTGCTCGTGCATCAGCCGCACGGCTTCGCGCAGCGGCGTATCCGCGTTGCACACCACCGGGTGCCGCATGGCCAGTTCGCCCAGCGGCGTGTTCAGCGAGTACTGGGTACCCAGGGTTTCCACCGCACGCTGGCGAACCTGCTGGTTGACCTGGTCGAGCAGGCTACTGACCCCGCGCAGGGCAAAATCCCGAAACACTTCAGACATCGAGAACACGCGGATGAACGCTGCCTTGTTCAGTTGCAGGCAGAAGGTGTCTTCGCCGGCCAGGTGCTCGGTGCGGGTGGCCCGTTCGCCGAGCAGGGCGGCCAGCGGGAAGCACTCGCCGCTGGTGATTTCGAAGGTGGTTTCGACCCCCGGTTTCACCAGGTGCTGACGCTCGCCCACCACCCGGCCCTGCTTGACGATGTAGAAATGCTCGACCGGCCCGTCTGCCGGCTTGACGATGCTTTCGCCGCTGGCATAGAAGCGCAGCTGGCACTGCTCGACCAGGTAGGCCAGGTGGCTGTGTTCCATCTGGTTGAACGGCGGAAAGCGCTGCAGAAACTGCAGCGTGCCCTGAATGTTCTGCAGCACTGCGGTCCTGCCCGCCTGGCTGTAGGCGTCCTTTTTGCTCATGAAACCGACCGTATCGCTATGCCGAACTATATATATCTATATATAGGTGCCGGCCATGTTGTTCTCTGCCTCCATGGTCGGCTTGCGGCGGGGTGGTGCCCATTGGACGTAAGTCTATGAGCCCCCCTGTCAAAGACCCGACGAAAGGCGAACCGGGCGACGCAAGTTCTGCGGTCCTATGGGTGAAGCGGAATTTTTTTGACGAGATGGCCATGCCTGAGCAAATCGATATTTTAAGCGACGAAGAGCGCGAGGCATTGGGTATGGCCAGTGCGCCGGTAGTCGTAAAGCCGTTGGTGCTGGTGGTGGACGACAACGCGGTGAACCGTGAGGCTTTGATCCTGTACCTGAAAAGCCGGGGCATTGAGTGTGTGGGCGCGGACGGGGCCGAGGAGGCCAGGTTGTACCTGCATTTCCAGCAGCGCATCGGTTTGATGATTACCGATTTGCGCATGCAGCCAGAGGATGGGCTGGAGCTGATCCGCAAGATTCGCGGGTCGGAGCGGGCGGCGTTGTCGATCATCGTCGTGTCGGGCGACACCGATGTGGCAGAGGCGGTGGACGTGATGCACCTGGGGGTGGTGGACTTCCTGCTCAAGCCGGTGGACCTGGGCAAGTTGCTGGAGCTGGTGAAGAAAGAGCTGAAGCTCGATTGAAGAGTCGCCCGTCTCTCACAGAGGCCGCACAGATTCCGAAACCTGTGCAGCCCCTGTGGGAGATTCTATGGTTCCTGGCAAGGGTAGCCGGAGCACCTTCAGCGCCTGTGAGATCGAGCGCCGCCCGCGCGGCGCATCGCGAGCTGCGCTCGCTCCTACGTTTGTTTCGGGCCAGTAACGCCTGTGACAGGCGCGCGCGGCCGCCTTGTGTGTACGGCGCGATTTTGAGGCATGCGCCAAGGCGTTCGCGCGCAAATCCCACAGGAATAATTGGCCCGAAACAAACGTAGGAGCGAGCGCAGCTCGCGATGCGCCGCGCGGGCGGCGCTCGCTCTAACAGGCGCTGCATACCTTGTGGCAAACACCTGTCAGCCCTGATGCGATCCCTGTGGGAGCTGGCTTGCCGGCGATAGGGCCGCAAAGCGGCCCCCGTACGCAGGTGTAACTTACAACCCGTTACGCGCCTTGTACTCGCGGCGACGGCGGTGCAGCACTGGCTCGGTATAGCCATTGGGCTGCTTGCCACCTTCGACCACCAGCTCCACTGCCGCCTGGAACGCAATGTTGTCGTCGAAGTTCGGCGCCATCGGGCGGTACAGAGGGTCAGCGGCGTTCTGCTGGTCGACCACCACCGCCATACGCTTGAGGCTTTCCAGCACCTGCGCCTGGCTGACCACGCCGTGGCGCAGCCAGTTGGCCAGCAGTTGCGCGGAGATGCGCAGGGTGGCGCGGTCTTCCATCAGGCCGACGTTGTTGATGTCTGGCACCTTCGAGCAACCGACACCCTGGTCGATCCAGCGCACGACATAGCCGAGGATGCCCTGGGCATTGTTGTCCAGCTCGTTGCGGATCTCTTCGGCTGACCAGTTGGTGTCGGCGGCCAGCGGGATGGCCAGGATATCGTCCACCGACGCCGGGGTGCGTGAGGCCAGTTCACGCTGGCGTGCCTGTACGTCCACCTTGTGGTAGTGCAGGGCATGCAGGGTGGCGGCAGTGGGCGATGGCACCCAGGCGGTGTTGGCACCGGCCAGCGGGTGGGCGATCTTCTGCTCGAGCATGGCGGCCATCAGGTCGGGCATGGCCCACATGCCTTTGCCGATCTGCGCACGGCCTTGCAGGCCGGTCGCCAGGCCGACATCGACGTTGTTGTTTTCGTAGGCACCGATCCACTTCTCGTTCTTCATGGCACCTTTGCGCACCACGGCGCCGGCCTCCATCGAGGTGTGAATTTCATCGCCCGTGCGGTCGAGGAAGCCGGTGTTGATGAACGCGACGCGCTCGGCAGCGGCCTTGATGCAGGACTTGAGGTTGACCGTGGTCCGGCGCTCCTCGTCCATGATGCCGACCTTCACGGTGTTGCGCGGCATGCCCAGCAGGTCTTCGACCTGGCTGAAAATCTCGGCGGCAAACGCCACTTCCTCAGGGCCATGCATCTTCGGCTTGACGATGTACACGCTGCCACTGCGGGTATTCTTGCGGCTGGTGTTGCCATTGAGGTTGTGCAGGGCGATCAGGTTGGTGAACAGGCCATCCTGGATGCCTTCCGGAATTTCGTTGCCCTGGGCGTAGAGAATTGCCGGGTTGGTCATCAAGTGGCCAACGTTACGCACGAACAGCAGCGAACGGCCGTGCAGGGTCACGCTGCCACCGTTGGGCGCAGCGTACTCGCGGTCGGGGTTCATGGTGCGGGTGAAGGTCTTGCCACCTTTGCTCACGCTTTCGGCCAGGTCGCCCTTCATCAGGCCCAGCCAGTTGCGGTAGACGATGACCTTGTCGTCGGCATCGACGGCGGCGACCGAGTCTTCGCAGTCCATGATGGTGGTCAGTGCCGACTCCATCAGGATGTCTTTGACGCCAGCGGCGTCGGTGCTGCCGACCGGGGTGCTGGCATCGACCTGGATTTCGAAATGCAGGCCGTTGTGTTTCAGCAGCACGGCAGTCGGTGCCGCGGCATCACCCTGGAAGCCGATCAGTTGGGCGTCGTCACGCAGGCCGGTGTTGGTGCCGCCCTTCAGGGTGACCACCAGCTTGCCGGCTTCGATGCGGTAGGCGGTGGAGTCGACGTGCGACCCAGCCGCCAGCGGCGCGGCTTCGTCAAGGAAGGCGCGGGCGAAGGCAATCACCTTGTCGCCACGCACTTTGTTGTAACCCTGGCCTTTTTCGGCGCCGCCTTCATCGCTGATGGCATCGGTGCCATACAGCGCGTCGTACAGCGAACCCCAACGGGCGTTGGCGGCGTTGAGGGCAAAACGGGCGTTCATCACCGGCACGACCAGCTGCGGGCCGGCCATATGGGCGATTTCTTCGTCCACGTTCTGGGTGGTGGCCTGGAAATCGTCGGCTTGTGGCAGCAGGTAGCCGATTTCCTGAAGGAATGCTTTGTAGGCTGCGGCGTCATGGGCCTGGCCTTTGCGTGCCTGGTGGTAGGCGTCGATCTTGGCTTGCAGCTCGTCGCGCTTGGCGAGCAGGGCTTTGTTCTTTGGAGCGAGGTCATTGATGATCTTCTCTGCACCCGCCCAGAACTGCTCGGCGACGATGCCGGTCCCGGGGATGGCTTCGTTGTTCACGAAGTCGTACAGGACCTTGGCGACCTGAAGGCCACCGACTTGAACGTATCCAGTCATTGCTTGCCTCACTCTGCTCAGCTATTTCGCTCTTCTGTATTAAGCCTGTAGCGCTTCTCTAAACACGTACCAGTACTTGCCCCCGGGGAAGACCCCGAGCGCGGCTGGGTGCAGCCCGCCAGACTGGCTGGCAGACAGTGTGCGTATTTTCACAGGCGCCTTGGCAGACATCCAAACGACGTTTTGTAGTCCGCGCCACGGGATACTACATGATGCAGTAGACGGGGCAAAATCAGACTAAAAGCGCCGTTGTGCGACCCATTGGTCGCGTATGGTCACGCTGGGAGCAGGTATGTTCGCAAAAAAAGGGTGGATTGTTCCAGATAAATCTTGAAACAGTACACGATTGGCTGTGCGGATTGCCCTGCGGCAGGTTGCCGCGCCTTGCCTATACTGAGCCGACCCCCCGATTTTCTGCGCTTGGCGCGGTTCGACACGAGGAACGGCTTGTGGATCATCTTGTACTGACTGTTATCGCCCCTGACAAGGCCGGCCAGGTGGAACGTGTTGCGCAGTGCATCGCCGACCACAGCGGCAACTGGCTGGAAAGCCGCATGTCGCGCATGGCCGGGCAGTTTGCCGGGATCCTGCGGGTGGCGGTGCCGGCTGAACATCACGATGGGCTGGTGGCGGCGTTGCAGGGGCTGGCCCAGTACGACATTCGCGTGCTGGTTGCAGAAAGCGGGGTGGAACCCTCGTGTACCTGGAAGCCGATTGCCATGGAACTGGTCGGCAATGACCGGCCGGGGATCGTGCGGGACATCACTCGTTTGCTGGCGGAGTTGCAGGTGAACGTGGAACGGTTCACGACAGAAGTGCGGCCGGCACCGATGAGCAGCGAGTCGTTGTTCCATGCCGATGCCTTGTTGGCCTTGCCCCTGGCCTTGCCGCTGGACGAGTTGCAGCAGCGGCTGGAGAGTCTGGCGGATGACTTGATGGTGGAATTGCAGTTGCGGGCGGAGGATTGAGTGGATTGGCCGGGGGCCGCTTTGCGGCCCATCGCGACGCAAGGCCGCTCCCACAGGGGATTTGGTAAAGACATCCCTTGCGGTTATCCCAGTATCACGGGGAAGGCCCTGTGGATAACCTGGGGGTTCACCTCTCCAGCCCAGGCAATGCGCCCGCTGCAGAGGTTTGCTCAAAAAACACCCAAAATTCAGCAGCTTGTGCACAAAGCACGGGGACGAGGGTGTGGATAACCTTTGGAGATGTCTCTGCAGGCCAGGTACTCCATGGCCTGCAGAGTTTTGATCGTTTTTTGATCAGGCGCGCTTGCGCAAACTTAGCCAGGCATCCACGCTGTAAATGGCCAGGCCAGCCCAGATGAACATGAAGGCTACCAGGGTGCTGGAGGACAAATGCTCATCGAACAGCAGCACCGCCTGCAGCAGTACCAGGGTTGGCGCCAGGTATTGCAGGAAGCCGAGGGTGGTGTAGGGCAGGTGCCGTGCTGCGGCGTTGAAGCACACCAGCGGTACCAGGGTCACCGGCCCCGCCGCCATCAGCCAGAGTGCTTCGCTGCTGGTGTAGAATGCGCCTTGTGCACTCATGGCCGTTGGGTGCAGCAGCAACCAGCCCAGGGCCAGCGGTACCAGCATCCAGGTTTCCACGACCAACCCCGGCAGCGCTGCGACCGGGGCCTGTTTGCGGATCAGCCCGTAGAAGCCAAAGCTCAGCGCCAGCGCCAGCGACACCCAGGGCAGGCTGCCCACCTGCCACACCTGCTGGGCCACGCCAACTGCAGCCATGCCCACTGCCAGCCATTGCAGGCGGCGCAGCCGCTCGCCCAGCAGCAGCATGCCCAGCAGCACGTTGATCAGCGGGTTGATGTAGTAACCCAGGCTGGCCTCGAGCATGCGCCCGTTGTTGACCGACCACACATAGGTCAGCCAGTTGAAGGCGATCAGCGCCCCGCTCAGGGCCAGGACCCCCAGCCGGCGCGGGTTGTCGCGCAGCTCGCGCCACCAGCCGGGGTGTTTCCACAGCAGTAGCAGCAGCGAGCCGAACAGTGCCGACCAAAGCACCCGGTGGACGATGATCTCCACCGCCGGGACGCTCTGGATTGCCTTGAAGTAAATCGGGAACAGGCCCCAGATGATGTAGGCGCTCAGGCCCAGGAGATACCCGCGACGCGGGTTTGCGGCGTGCATGCAGAATCCTTGCTTAGGTAGCTAAATAAAGCGACCCCTATTGTAGACAGAGGCGTGCACCCTTTTAGAACAATTTCAGTGGCGCTTCATCCAGCGCCGCCATTTGTTCGCGCAGGGCGAGGATCTGATCGCCCCAATAGCGCGGCTGGCCGAACCAGGGGAAGCTGGGCGGGAATGCCGGGTCATCCCAGCGCCGCGCCAGCCACGCGCTGTAATGCAACTGGCGCAGCGCCCGCAGCGGTTCGATCAGGGCCAGCTCGCGCGGGTCGAAGTCGTGGAACTCGTTGTAGCCGTCGATCAGTTCGGCCAACTGCCCCAGGCGCTCCTGGCGGTCGCCGGCCAGCATCATCCACAGGTCTTGTACGGCGGGGCCCATGCGGCAGTCGTCGAGGTCGACCACGTGGTACACGTCTTCGCGGTGCATCAGGTTGCCGGGGTGCAGGTCGCCATGCAGGCGGATGAGCTGGTGCGGGGTGCGGGCGTAGATGTCTTCGACCCGCTTGAGCAGGTCGCGGGCCACTGACGCGTACGCCGGCAGCAGCTCGCGGGGTACAAAACCCCCATCGAGCACAGTGTTCAGCGAGGCATGGCCGAAACTGTCCACAGTCAGCGCTTCACGGTGAGCGAACGGTTTGCAGGCGCCGACGGCATGCAGGCGGCCAAGCAGTTGCCCCAGGCGGTAGAGCTGGTCGAGGTTGCCAGGCTCCGGGGCATGGCCGCCACGGCGCGGGAACAACGTGAAGCGAAAGCCCTGGTGCTCGAACAAGGTGCGGCCGGCGTGCTGCATGGGCGCTACGACCGGCACTTCGCAATCGGCCAGTTCAGCGGTAAAGCTGTGTTCTTCGAGGATGGCCGCATCGCTCCAGCGGCCAGGCCGGTAGAACTTGGCGATCAGCGGCTGCGCCCCCTCGATGCCCACCTGGTAGACGCGGTTCTCGTAGCTGTTCAGTGCCAGCACCCGGGCATCGCTGAGAAAGCCGAGGCTTTCCACGGCGTCCAGGACCAGGTCAGGGGTGAGGGTATCGAACGGATGGGACATGGGAGCTCCGGGGGTATACGGCATGGGCTCCATGGTACAGGGTTATCCCTGTAGCGTACCCGTAGGGTTTACCCGCGAACCGCCTGTGCCACGGCCGGCCTAGGCAGGCACCCCGAGCAACACATAGGCAGGATGGAACTGAACCCGTACCTGCTGGCCGGCCAACCAACCCGCCTCTGCCATGGCACACAGCGTTTGCCCGTTGCCCAGCGCCAACCGGACTTCATTGGGCCCGTCGGCCTCCACCAGCACGTCTTCGATCGTGGCCCGCAGGCAATTGCTCCCCGCTTCAGGCTTGTCCCCCTCGGCCAGCAACTGCACCCAGCCTGCCTTGAGCAGCGCCACCACCCTGCTGCCCAAGGTCAGCTCCAACCGCGCGGTGCTGTCGTGGGTGATCAGCGCGTCGATCTCCAGCCCGCCACCCAGCGCCAGGCTGACCCGGTCATAGCGGCCCTCATGGCGCAGGCCGCTGACCTGGCCCTGCAGCTGGTTGCGCGCGCTGGTGCGTAGCATCAGGCGCCCAAGCAAGTCGAGGTCGCTGGACTCTTCCGCGGCCTCGAGAATTTGCGCCTGCAGGGCCTGCAGCCTTTGGTACAGGCGCAATACGCGCTGACCCTCCACCGACAGCCGGGCGCCCCCACCCC
Source organism: Pseudomonas sp. MB-090624 (assembly GCF_003205245.1). NCBI lineage: Bacteria > Pseudomonadati > Pseudomonadota > Gammaproteobacteria > Pseudomonadales > Pseudomonadaceae > Pseudomonas > Pseudomonas sp. MB-090624. The sequence goes on from NZ_QJRK01000040.1 coordinate 49,805, forward strand.
CACGCCCGCCAGTGCTGCGCTCGACCAACGGCTGACTGGCCAGGTTGTTGAGCTCATCTATGGCGTCCCAGGCTGCCTTGTAGCTGATGCCCGCCGCCTTGGCCGCACGGGTGATCGAGCCTTGCTCGGCAATGTGCTGCAGCAGTGCGATGCGCTGCGGGCGCCGGGTTATGTGCTGGGTGAGTAGAGTGGGCAAGGGCATGGGCATCCGGTCGCTGTAGGGGCCTGGGGCGAATAGTGTGGCCTAGCGGCAGGGTTATACATACCCCGGCTTCGGCGTACGCGCCAGGCAATACACATCCACCCGCTGTGCCCCGGCTTTGCGCAACACCTGGGCAATGGACTGGGCGGTAGCGCCAGTGGTCAACACGTCATCGACGATGGCGACGTGCTTGCCAGGCAGGTCACCGGCGACCGCAAAGGCCTGGCGCAGATTGCGCCGCCTGCCTTTGGCACTCAACCGCTGCTGCGCGGGGGTTTCCCGAGTGCGCAGCAGTACCCGCTCATCGCACGGTATGCCCACGTGCGCCGCCAGCCAGCGGGCCAGCAGCCCGGCCTGGTTGAACCCACGCTCGCGCAGTCGACGCCTGGCCATGGGCACAGGCAACAGCAGTTCAGGGCGTGGCAACCCCTCGGCATAGCGGTAGCGTAGCCCTTGCCCAAGCAACTCGGCCATCAAACGCCCCAACGGCCACTGCCGGTTGTGCTTGAAGCGGCTGATCAACGTGTCGACCGGAAAGCCGAAATGCCACAGGGCAAAGACCTTTTCGAACACCGGCAAGCGGCGGCTGCACTGGGCGCAGGCGAGGCCGGCCATGGGCAGTGGCAGGGCGCAGTAGCGGCAATGGTCGCCCAGCCAGGGCAGCTCTTGCTCACAACCGACGCACAGCGGGTAGTGTTGCCCGGCAGGCGCGTCGCACAATAAACAAATCTGGTTAATAAGTGAGCACTTGTAAACCAGTCGTTTCCAGTTGAGTTGACAGTTCATAGGCCATCCGTGACTATGCGAGTTATCCGTGATGCGCTGGCGGGCTTTCCTGTCCCCGCGCCAGCTTAAGCCTAAACAAGGAAACGCCGATGAGCGCCAGCACAACTGCAACAACACGTCACGACTGGTCCCTGGCCGAGGTCAAGGCCCTGTTCCAGCAGCCTTTCAATGACTTGCTGTTCCAGGCGCAGACGGTGCACCGCGCGCATTTCGACCCCAACCGCGTGCAGGTTTCGACGTTGCTGTCGATCAAGACCGGAGCCTGCCCGGAAGATTGCAAATATTGTCCACAGTCCGGCCACTACAACACTGGGCTGGAAAAACAGAAGTTGATGGAAGTGCAGAAGGTGCTGGAAGAAGCAGCACGCGCCAAAGCCATTGGCTCGACCCGCTTCTGCATGGGCGCGGCGTGGAAGCACCCGTCGGCCAAAGACATGCCTTATGTACTGGAGATGGTCAAAGGGGTGAAGGCCTTGGGCCTGGAAACCTGCATGACCCTGGGCAAGCTCGACCAGGAGCAGACCCAGGCCCTGGCCCAAGCCGGCCTCGACTACTACAACCACAACCTCGACACCTCGCCGGAGTTCTACGGCAGCATCATCACTACGCGCACCTACAGCGAGCGCCTGCAGACCCTGGCCTACGTGCGCGATGCGGGCATGAAGATCTGCTCGGGCGGCATCCTGGGCATGGGCGAGTCGCTGGACGACCGCGCCGGGCTGCTGATCCAGCTGGCCAACCTGCCCGAACACCCCGAGTCGGTGCCGATCAACATGCTGGTCAAGGTGGCCGGTACGCCGCTGGCCGAGGAGGAAGATGTCGACCCGTTCGACTTCATTCGCATGCTGGCCGTAGCCCGCCTGTTGATGCCCAAGTCGCATGTGCGCCTGTCTGCCGGCCGTGAGCAGATGAACGAACAGATGCAGGCCCTGGCCTTCATGGCCGGTGCCAACTCGATTTTCTACGGTGAAAAACTGCTGACTACTGCCAACCCGCAGGCTGACAAGGACATGCAGCTGTTCGCGCGCCTGGGCATCAAGCCTGAAGCACGCGAGGAGCACGCCGACGAAGTGCACCAGGCCGCCATCGAGCAGGCGCTGGTCGAGCAGCGCAGCAGCGAGATGTTCTACAACGCCGCGACCGCCTGAGATGGCTTTCGACCTGGCGGCGCGCCTGGCCGAACGGCGCGCTGCGGACCTGTACCGGCAACGGCCACTGCTGGAAAGCCCGCAAGGCCCGGAGGTGGTGGTCGACGGCCAGCGCTTGCTGGCCTTCTGCAGCAACGATTACCTGGGCCTGGCCAACCACCCCGAGGTGGTTGGCGCCTGGCAGGCCGGTGCCGAGCGCTGGGGTGTCGGTGGCGGTGCGTCGCACCTGGTGATCGGCCATAGCACCCCACACCACCAGGTCGAAGAGGCGCTGGCCGAGCTGACGGGGCGGCCCCGTGCGCTGCTGTTTTCCACCGGCTACATGGCCAACCTGGGCGCCATCACCGCCCTGGTGGGGCAGGGCGACACGGTGCTGCAGGACCGCCTGAACCATGCCTCGCTGCTCGATGGCGGGCTGCTCAGCGGTGCGCGGTTCAACCGCTACCTGCACAACGACCCGGCCAGCCTGGCCAGCCGCCTGGACAAGGCCGTTGGCAATACCCTGGTGGTCACTGACGGTGTGTTCAGCATGGACGGCGACCTGGCCGACCTGCCGGCCCTGGCCGAGGTCGCCCGGGCCCGGGGTGCCTGGCTGATGGTGGACGATGCCCATGGCCTGGGCACCCTTGGCGCTCGGGGCGGTGGTATCGTCGAGCACTTCGGCCTGGGCGTGGACGATGTACCGGTGCTGATCGGTACGCTGGGCAAGGCCTGCGGTACTTCCGGTGCCTTTGTTGCCGGGAGCGAGGAACTGATCGAGGCGCTGGTGCAATTCGCCCGCCCCTACATCTACACCACCAGCCAGCCACCGGCACTGGCCTGCGCCACGCTGAAGAGCCTGGAGCTGCTACGCCGCGAGAGCTGGCGCCGCGAGCATCTGGCCGCGTTGATTCGCCAGTTCCGTGAAGGCGCGCAGCAGATCGGCCTGGAACTGATGGACAGCCCCACACCGATCCAGCCGATCGTGATTGGCGACAGCGCGCAGGCCTTGCGCCTGTCGCGCATGTTGCGCGAACGCGGCTTGCTGGTCACCGCCATCCGCCCACCGACCGTACCGGCGGGCAGTGCCCGTCTGCGCGTAACATTGAGCGCCGCCCACAGCCAGGCGCAGGTGCAGCTATTGTTGAATGCATTGGCCGAGTGTTATCCACAATTGGAGAACGCCGATGCGTAATCGTCTTGTACTGCTGCCCGGCTGGGGCCTGGGCACTGCCGCACTGGAACCGCTGGCCGCCAGCCTGCGCGCCCAGGACCCCCGTCTGCAGGTAGAGCTGATGCCCCTGCCGGAATTGCCCCACAGCGATGTTGAGGGCTGGCTTGAGCACCTCGACCGTAAATTGCCGGGCGATGTCTGGCTAGGTGGCTGGTCGTTGGGCGGCATGCTCGCCAGCGCCCTGGCACACAAGCGTGGCGACCACTGCTGCGGCTTGCTCACCTTGGCCAGCAACCCCAGTTTCGTTGCCCGTGGCGACTGGCCGCATGGCATGGCCGAAGACACCTTCGGCACCTTCCTCGACGGCTGCCGCAGCCATACCGGAGTCACCCTGAAGCGCTTTCGCAGCTTGTGCAGTGATGGCGCCCAGCAGCCGCGTACCCTGCTGCGCCAGCTGGGTGTCGGCGTACCAGACACCGACCCTCTGTACCTCGCCACCGGCCTTGAAGTGCTGGCCAAGCTGGATACCCGCGACGCCCTGCAGGCCTACGGCGGCCCGCAACTGCACCTGTTCGCCGGCAGCGATGCGCTGGTGCCTGGCGAGGCAGCCAAGGCCTTGAGCGAGCTGCTGCCCGATGTGGAGGTGGGCCTGGTAGAAGACAGTTCCCACGCCTTCTTGCTGGAGTACCCGCAAGAGCTGGCGGCGGGCATCAAGAGTTTCCTGCATGAGAGTGGCGATGACTGACCTTTCCTGTCCGACCCTGCCCGGCGCGCTGCCCGACAAGCGCCAGGTAGCGGCTTCGTTCTCCCGCGCTGCAGCCAGCTACGACAGCGTAGCCGCGTTGCAGCGCGCCGTGGGCTTGAGCCTGTTGGGGCAAGTGCCGGCAGGCTGGCAGCCATTGCGCTGGCTGGACCTGGGCAGCGGTACCGGCCATTTCAGCCGTATCCTGGCCGAGCGGTTCGCCCAGTCCAGCGGTGTGGCGGTGGATATCGCCGAAGGCATGCTGCGCCATGCCCGCAATGAACAACGCGGGGCGCACTACCACGTGGCCGGCGACGCCGAGCGTTTGCCATTGCGCGATGCCAGCGTCGACCTGGTGTTCACCAGCCTGGCCGTGCAATGGTGCGACCAGTTCGCCAGTGTGCTGGCCGAGGCGCTGCGGGTACTGCGCCCGGGCGGCGTGCTGGCCTTCAGCAGCTTGTGCGTAGGTACCCTCGACGAACTGCGTGCCAGCTGGCAGGCGGTGGACGGCCTGGTGCATGTAAACCGCTTCCGCCGTTTCGAGGACTACCAGCGCCTGTGTGCCGCCAGCGGTTTTGAGCAGCTTGAGCTGCATCGCTGTGCGCATGTGCTGCATTACCCGGACGTACGCAGCCTGACCCACGAACTGAAAGCGTTGGGGGCGCACAATCTCAATCCTGGGCGACCGTCCGGGTTGACTGGCCGGGCACGCATGCAGGGCCTGCTGCAGGCGTACGAGGCATTTCGCCAGCCTGCCGGGCTGCCAGCCACCTATCAGGTGGTCTATGGTGTGTTGCGCAAGCTACAGGCGTAAGGGGAGCGAGATGAGCAAGGCCTATTTCATCGCCGGTACCGATACCGATGTCGGCAAGACCACTGTCGCGGCCGGGTTGCTGCATGCGGTGCGGTTGCAAGGCTTGAGCACCCTGGGCGCCAAGCCGGTGGCCTCGGGGTGCACGATGACCCCCAAGGGTTTACGCAACAGCGACGCCCAGGCGCTGATTGATGAAAGCACCATCAAGTTGCCGTATGAGCAGGTCAACCCGTATGCGTTCGAGCCTGCGATCGCGCCGCATGTGGCAGCACGCGAGGCGGGGGTGACATTGGACGTGCCAGCGCTGCTGGCGGCTATGCGCAATGTGCTGCAACAAAATGCCGATTTCACCTTGGTCGAGGGGGCTGGGGGCTGGCGTGTGCCGCTGTCGGGGCTGGAGAACCTTTCAGATCTGGCGGTGGCCCTGCAGTTGCCGGTGATTCTGGTGGTGGGGGTGCGGCTGGGGTGTATCAGCCATGCCTTGCTCAGCGCCGAGGCGATCGAGCGCGACGGGCTGCAGTTGGCAGGCTGGGTGGCGAACATCATCGAGCCGCGCACTTCACGGCTGGAAGAGAACCTGGCCAGCCTGGCCGAGCGCTTGCCAGCGCCGTGCCTGGGGCGGGTGCCCAAGCTCAAGCAGGCCAGTGCAAACAAGGTGGCTGAGCATTTGCAGCTGGATTTGCTGGATTAGGTGCTGGAATACTCAGGGCCTATCAACTGGCACCGGGCCATTAGCGATTTAAACGGGCCTTTTTACCGACGGCCTGTTTTAATGAGCTGTGTACCTATCCAGCGTCAATGGAGTCCTGACATGGAAATCACCGGTAGCTCCGCCTATTACGCGGGCCTGAGCGCTATACAAGCCGGCCAGAACCGCGTCGATCAGGCCGCCAGCCAGATCGCCAACACCACCGCCGAACGTACTGCCACCAGCCAGTCCAGCGACTTCCAGGCCGAACGCCTGCGTGCGGTCGACCGCAGCCAGCAGATGGACCTGGCCACCAGCCTGGTGCAACAGGCGGTCGGCAAGACTGAAGTCGAGCTTGGCGCAAAGGTCGTCAAGGCATCCGACGAAATGCTCGGCCGGATCATCGATACCTACGCCTGACAGAGCGCCGATTTCGAATAACACATAGCCCCTGTGGGAGCGGGCGTGCCCGCGAAAGCGTCAGCTCAGGCAACCCCATTGTCTGGCCCAGCTCTTTCGCGGGCATGCCCGCTCCCACAGGGTATTGTTTTTATTGAGCTTGGCATAAACGCCATTTTTCGTGGCGTAAATGGCACTATCGTCCCTCCTTGACAGAAGCCGGAGCTAAACGTAAGTTTCAAACAACTGTTTGACAGACGCCGCGGCGCACGCGGGTCACCCCACAGAACTCACCTAGAGGTTCATCGCAATGCCTGACTACAAAGCCCCCTTGCGTGATATCCGCTTCGTTCGCGACGAGCTGCTCGGCTACGAGGCGCACTATCAGAGCCTGCCGGGTTGCCAGGACGCAACGCCCGACATGGTCGACGCGATTCTTGAAGAAGGTGCGAAGTTCTGTGAGCAGGTACTGGCGCCGCTGAACCGTGTGGGTGACCAGGAAGGCTGCACCTGGAGCGAGTCGGGCGTGAAAACCCCAACCGGCTTCAAGGCGGCTTACGAACAATTCGTCGAAGGCGGCTGGCCCAGCTTGGCACATGATGTGGAACACGGCGGCCAGGGCCTGCCAGAGTCGTTGGGCCTGGCCCTGAGCGAGATGGTCGGTGGTGCGAACTGGTCGTGGGGCATGTACCCGGGCTTGTCCCACGGCGCCATGAACACCATTTCTGCGCACGGCACCGCCGAGCAGCAGCACACCTACCTGACCAAGCTGGTGTCGGGCGAATGGACCGGCACCATGTGCCTGACCGAGCCACACTGCGGTACCGACCTGGGCATGCTGCGCACCAAGGCCGAACCGCAGGCTGACGGCAGCTACAAGGTGTCGGGCACCAAGATCTTCATTTCCGCGGGTGAGCACGACATGGCCGAGAACATCGTGCATATCGTTCTCGCGCGCCTGCCGGATGCACCGGCCGGTACCAAGGGCATTTCGCTGTTCATCGTGCCGAAGTTCCTGCCCAATGCCGAGGGCGGTGTGGGTGAGCGCAATGGCGTGAGCTGCGGCTCGATCGAACACAAGATGGGCATCCACGGCAACGCCACCTGCGTGATGAACTTCGATGGCGCCACCGGCTACCTGATCGGCCCGGCCAACAAAGGCCTGAACTGCATGTTCACCTTCATGAACACCGCGCGCCTGGGTACCGCGCTGCAGGGCCTGGCCCACGCCGAAGTCGCGTTCCAGGGTGGCCTGAAGTACGCCCGCGAGCGTTTGCAGATGCGCTCCCTGACCGGCCCCAAGGCACCGGACAAGGCCGCCGACCCGATCATCGTCCACCCGGACGTGCGCCGCATGCTGCTGACCATGAAAGCGTTCGCCGAGGGCAACCGCGCGATGGTCTACTTCACCGCCAAGCAGGTGGACATCGTCAAGTACAGCCAGGATGAAGAAGAGCGCAAGAAGGCCGATGCCCTGCTGGCCTTCCTCACCCCGATCGCCAAGGCGTTCATGACCGAAGTCGGTTTCGAAGCGGCCAACCACGGCGTGCAGATCTATGGCGGCCACGGCTTCATCGCCGAGTGGGGCATGGAGCAGAACGTGCGTGATAGCCGTATCTCGATGCTGTACGAGGGCACCACGGGCATCCAGGCCCTCGACCTGCTCGGCCGCAAAGTGCTGATGACCCAGGGCGAAGCGCTGAAGGGCTTCACCAAGATCGTGCACAAGTTCTGCCAGGCGCAGGAAGGTGTCGAGGCGGTCAAGGAGTTCGTCGAGCCGCTGGCAGCCATCAACAAGGAATGGGGCGAGCTGACCATGAAAGTGGGCATGGCTGCCATGAAAGACCGCGAAGAAGTGGGTGCGGCCTCGGTCGATTACGTGATGTATTCCGGCTACGCCTGCCTGGCCTACTTCTGGGCCGACATCGCCCGCCTGGCCGCTGAAAAGCTGGCCGCCGGCACTAGCGAAGCGGCGTTCTACACCGCCAAGCTGCAGACCGCGCGCTTCTACTTCCAGCGCATCCTGCCGCGTACCCGCACGCATGTAGCGGCCATGCTGTCGGGTGCCAACAACCTGATGGACATGGACGAAGAGAGCTTCGGCCTGGCGTACTGATTCAGCCGCTGTTGCCAGAACCCGCCTGCCCTCACCGGCAGGCGGTTTTTTTTTGTTCAGGCCCAGGCCACTCGACAACACCCTGGCCGATTTGAAATTCAACTGTTCGGGTACGCTGCCGATGAAATAAGGGCACAATGCCACTATTGATCTGCCGGGTCGGAGATTACCCTTGTTTCGTTTTAACGCTGTACGTGCCAGCCACTTCCTGCCCTCGCTGCTGCTGCTGTTGGCAGGGCTCGCCGCAGCTTATGTGAGAGACCTCAGTGTGTTTTTCACATCGCTGTTCAATGTTCTGCCGACCTTGGTGCTGCTGCTGGGTGGCGCTTACTGCGCGGTGTATCGTCGGCAACGTGAGCTGTTTCTGATGCTTACGGTATATATCGCCTACTTTCTGCTCGACACCCAGACCGACTTCTACCGCGACCACGGCCGTGTGCGCGAGGATGCAGCGGTGGTCTTCCACCTGGTATGCCTGCTGTTGCCGGCATTGTTCGGCCTGTATGGTGCCTGGCAGGAGCGCACCCACCTGCTGCAGGACCTGGTGGCCCGTGGCGCGGTGCTGTTTGCCGTGGGCAGTGTGGCAGTGGCCCTGGAGCAAAGCTACCCCGAGGCGCTGCTGACCTGGTTGGCGGAGATTCGCTGGCCGACCTTGCATGGCCAGTGGATGAGCCTGATCCAGTTGGCCTACCCGCTGTTCGCGGGGGTGTTCATCCTGCTGGTGGTGCAGTACCTGCGCGCGCCGAGGCCGTTGCACGCGGCCCAGATCATCGGCCTGCTGGGCATTTTCTGGATGCTGCCGCAAACGTTCATCCTGCCGTTCACGCTGAACATCATGTGCAGCCAGGTGATGTTGATGATCGCCGCAGCGGTTGCGCACGAGGCCTACCAGATGGCCTTCCGCGACGAGCTGACCGGTTTGCCCGGCCGGCGTGCGTTGAACGAGCGCATGCAGCGGCTGGGTCGCAACTATGTCATCGCCATGACCGACGTTGACCACTTCAAGAAATTCAACGACACCCACGGTCACGATGTCGGCGATCAGGTGCTGCGCCTGGTGGCCAGCCGTTTGGCCAAGGTCACCGGCGGTGGGCGTGCCTACCGCTATGGGGGGGAGGAGTTCGCCTTGGTGTTCGCCGGCAAGACCGCCGAGGAATGCGTGCCCCATGTGGAAGCGGTGCGCGAAGTGATCGCCAATTATGTGATGCACCTGCGCGACAAGCACAGCCGCCCGCAAGACGATAGCACCGGGCGCCAACGCCGCGCCGGCAGCAGCGGCGGCACGGTTTCGGTCACCATCAGCATTGGCGTTGCCGAGCGCCAGGCCGATCACCGCAACCCCGAAGCGGTGCTCAAGTCGGCCGACCAGGCGCTCTACAACGCCAAAGGCGCAGGGCGCAACTGTGTGGTGGTGCATGGCCAGCAATCGCGGCGTGGGGCTATACGTACTGCGTGACCAAAATAGACTATATGGTCGATTGATGACCCTATGTCTCGTAAATGTTGTTCGGTTACACTGGCATCAACCCCAGTGTCGCGGTACCCCGAGACCGCCCAGCCCCCACTTGCGAGAGGTTGTCATGGCTGACTATAAAGCGCCCGTGCGCGACATGCGCTTCGTACTGAATGAAGTGTTCAACGTGGCTGAGCAGTGGGCCCAGTTGCCCGGGCTGGCCGAACTCGTCGATGCCGATACGGCCATGGCCGTACTGGAGGAGGCTGGCAAGGTGACCGCCAAGAGCATCGCACCGCTCAGCCGCGCGGCCGATGAAGAGGGCTGCCACTGGGACAACGGCGCGGTGCGCACGCCGGCCGGTTTCATCGAGGCCTACAACACCTACGCCGAAGGTGGCTGGGTAGGCGTGGGTGGCGACCCGCTGTTTGGCGGCATGGGCATGCCCAAGGCCATTTCGGCGCAGGTCGAGGAAATGGTCAATGCCTCGAGCCTGGCCTTTGGCCTGTACCCGATGCTGACCGCCGGCGCCTGCCTGTCGATCAACGCCCACGCCAGCGAGGCGCTGAAGGAAAAGTACCTGCCCAACATGTACGCCGGTGTATGGGCTGGCTCCATGTGCCTGACCGAACCGCATGCGGGTACCGACCTCGGCATCATCCGCACCAAGGCCGAGCCACAGGCGGACGGCAGCTACAAGGTCAGCGGCACCAAGATCTTCATCACCGGCGGCGAGCACGACCTGACCGAGAACATCATCCACCTGGTGCTGGCCAAGTTGCCGGATGCGCCAGCGGGGCCGAAGGGCATCTCGCTGTTCCTGGTGCCCAAGTTCATGGTGAACGAGGATGGCAGCCTCGGCGCGCGCAACCCGGCCACCTGTGGCTCCATCGAGCACAAGATGGGCATTCAGGCGTCGGCTACCTGCGTCATGAACTTCGACGAGGCTGTGGGCTATATCGTCGGTGAGCCGAACAAAGGCCTGGCAGCCATGTTCACCATGATGAACTACGAGCGCCTGGGGGTGGGTATACAGGGGCTGGCGACGGCCGAGCGTTCCTACCAGAATGCCGTGGAGTACGCGCGCGACCGTTTGCAAAGCCGTGCCCCCACCGGCCCGCAAGCCAAGGACAAAGCCGCCGACCCGATCATCGTCCACCCGGATGTGCGGCGCATGCTGTTGACCATGAAGGCACTCATCGAGGGTGGCCGCGCGTTTTCCACCTATGTGGCCATGCAACTGGACAGTGCCAAGTACAGCGAAGACCCTGGCGTGCGCAAACGCAGCGAAGAACTGGTGGCATTGCTTACGCCGGTGGCCAAGGCCTTCCTGACCGACCTGGGCCTGGAGTGCGCGGTGCACGGCCAGCAAGTGTTCGGCGGGCATGGCTACATCCGTGAATGGGGCCAGGAGCAACTGGTGCGTGATGTGCGCATCACCCAGATCTACGAGGGCACCAACGGCATTCAGGCCCTCGACCTGATGGGCCGCAAGGTGGTGGCCAGCGGCGGCGCCTACTACACGCTGTTCTCCGACGAAATTCGCCAGTTCATGGCCAGTGCGGGTAGCGAGCTGGATGAGTTCACCCGCCCACTGGGTGCTGCGCTCGGCCAGCTGGATGGGCTGACTGAATGGGTACTGCAGCAGGCCAAGGGCAACCCGAATGAAATTGGCGCAGCATCGGTCGAGTACCTGCATGCCTTTGGTTATGTCGCCTATGGCTACATGTGGGCATTGATGGCGCGGGCGGCGAAGGCGGGTGAGGGCGACGAGGCGTTCTATTCGGGCAAGCTGGGCACGGCGCGGTTCTACTTCGCGCGCTTGCTGCCACGGGTGGATTCGCTGGTGGCCTCGGTGAAGGCGGGCAGTGAGTCGCTTTACCTGCTGGATGCCGAGCAGTTCTAGCTGATTCAGGGGCCGCCCAGCGGCCCCTGTGCTTCGCGTATCTGCGAATGCCTCACTTATGTAAGCCTTTTCCTACACAACGTGGTGACTTTTCACCACTGTTCTCAGATTGGATCCACGGCTAATCTTTACCACATGGACGTTGCGCAGGAAGCGCAAAGGACAGATCAAGGATGGCGACGAAGGACCACCTGCCAGGATGGCGGGGCGATACGGATGTCACAGGGAAACAGTCTGGAAAACCCCGCTTCGGCGGGGTTTTCTTTGCGCGCGTGTTTTATCAGGCCAGCACATCCAGCGGTGATGCGCCCAGCTGTCGCGCGTCCGTCTCTTCTTCCAGCAGCGTACGCAGCAGTTCGACCGATGCCTGCTGGCGCTGGGCATCGCGGAACACCAGCCCCACCTTCAACGGTACACGCGGCTCGCTCAGCGGCTTCCACAACAGCCCTGGGTCGTCCTCGGCGGCGTCTTTGGCCCGGCCTGGCAGAATGGTTGCCAGCGCGGTGTGCGCCAGGCTGTCGAGAATACCCGCCATGTTGTTCATCTCGGCCTGCACCTGCGGCCGCCGGCCCTGGCTGGCTAACTGGGCCTGCCAGATCTGGCGGATCTGAAACTCCTCGCCCAGCATCAGCATGGGCAACTCGGCCGCCTGGCGGAAGGACACCTTCTTGAAATCCTTCAGTGGGTGGGTGGCGGGTATCACCAATTGCAGCTCGTCCTCGTACAGCAACAGGCCATGCAGGCCGGGCTGGCGTGGCGGCAGGTAGCTGATGCCGATGTCCAGGTTACCGCTGAGCAGGCGCCGCTCTATCTCCAGCCCCGATAACTCGTAGATCTGCACCACCAGGTGGGGTTGGGCCTTGCGCAGCCGTTCGAGCAATTGCGGCACCAGGCTGGGGCGTACCGTTTGCAGCACACCGATGGCCAAGGTGCGCAAAGACTGGCCCTTGAAGTTGCGCATGGCCTCGTGGGCGCGCTGCAGGCCATCGAGCAGCGGCAGGGCATGGTTGTACAGGGTATGGGCCGCCAGGGTCGGCAGCAGGCGCTTGTTGCTGCGCTCGAACAGGCTCAGGTCCAGGCTGTGTTCCAGTTGGCGGATCTGTTGTGAAAGCGCTGGCTGTGACAGCGACAGGCGCTCGGCGGCGCGGCCGACGTGGCCCTCTTCGTACACCGCGACGAAATAACGCAGTTGGCGAAAATCCATAAGTGATGCTTATCAAAAATGCTGGAAAATCGAAATGGCCGTGACCCCTCGTGGCGCCTAGTCTATCGCCGTATTCCAAAGGGTTACAGCGCTGAATAAGTCGATTGTTACCGTGGATGAGAAACACTTTTGATAGGCAAGACAAAATAATGAGCGGCGGCGCCAAGACCGCCCTGTGCTCGCCCCTTACCGTGCATTGGCTGGAGCCCCGATGAACCTGTTCAACCTGCGCCGCTCGGCCCCGACCGCCGCGGCCGAGCCCAAGCCTGTGCCGGTGCGTGTGCCACCTGCTGCCGAGTTGTCGCGTGACTGCCTGATGCCCGGGACCGAACGGCCTGCGCAGGTGTTCGTGCGCGGGCAGGGCTCCTGGTTGTGGGACGATGCCGGGCATGCCTACCTGGACTTCACCCAGGGCGGCGCAGTGAACAGCCTGGGCCATAGCCCCAGCGTGCTGGTCAAGGCGTTGGGCAGCCAGGCCCAGGCGCTGATCAACCCAGGCGCGGGGTTTCATAGCCGTGGCCTGCTGGCGCTGGCCAACCGCCTGTGCCAGAGCACCGGCAGCGACCAGGCCTACCTGCTCAACAGCGGTGCCGAAGCCTGTGAAGGGGCGATCAAGCTGGCGCGCAAGTGGGGCCAACTGCACCGCAATGGCGCCTATCACATCATCACCGCCAGCCAGGCCTGCCATGGCCGCAGCCTGGGCGCGCTGTCGGCGTCCGACCCATTGCCCTGCAACCGCTGTGAACCGGGCCTGCCCGGGTTCAGCAAGGTGCCGTTCAATGACCTAGCGGCACTGCACGCCGAAGTGGATTCGCGCACTGTGGCCATCATGCTGGAGCCGGTGCAGGGCGAGGCCGGGGTAATTCCGGCGAGCCGCGAGTACCTCAAGGGCGTGGAAACCCTCTGTCGTGAGCTGGGCATCCTGCTGATCCTCGATGAGGTACAGACCGGCATCGGGCGCTGTGGCGCATTGTTGGCCGAGGAGACCTATGGCGTGCGTGCCGACATCATCACCCTGGGTAAAGGCCTGGGCGGTGGTGTGCCACTGGCCGCGTTGCTGGCCCGCGGTACGGCGTGCTGCGCCGAACCGGGCGAGCTGGAGGGCAGCCACCATGGCAATGTGCTGATGTGCGCTGCGGGCCTGGCTGTGCTGGATACCGTACTGGAGCCCGGCTTCTTCGGCCAGGTGCAGGACCACGGCCGCCACCTGCGCGACGGCCTGAGCCGCCTGGCGGGGCGTTATGGCCAGGGCGAAGTACGCGGGCAAGGGCTGCTGTGGGCGCTGCAGCTGAAGGAAAACCAGGCGCGCGAACTGGTGGCTGCCGCCCTGCACGAAGGCTTGCTGCTCAACGCCCCACAAGCGGATGTGGTGCGTTTCTCTCCGGCGCTGACCGTGAGCAAGGGCAATATCGACGAAATGCTGCTGCGCCTGGCCCGCGCCTTTGCCCGCCTGCATGCGCAGCAGCATGCGCGCCGCGAAGTGTCGGCCTAAGTGTCGGGGTAAGTGGCACGTTAATCAATTCTACGAACCGTCTGGCGTTCCTGCGCATCGCCCCTGGCCTGTTCCATTCGGCCCGGGGCGTTTTTTTTGCCTGTGGAACCTCCAGGACCAGCGGCTAGTCTGTGTTGTAACCCCTTCAGGAGAGACTCGCATGGACTTTATCCGCATTATCATCGCCATTATCTTGCCGCCGCTCGGGGTGTTTCTGCAGGTTGGGTTTGGCGGGGCGTTCTGGCTGAACATTCTGCTGACCCTGCTGGGGTACATTCCAGGGATCGTGCATGCGGTGTACATCATCGCCAAGCGTTAGCCTGCCCAGGCTTCATCGCCGGTAAGCCGGGTTCCCACAGGTTGGTGCAGCATTCAACGCCTTCGCTGTACCTGTGGGAGATTCTATGGTTCCTGGCAAGGGTAGCCGGAGCATCTTCAGCGCCTGTGAGATCGAGCGCCGCCCGCGCGGCGCAATCGCGAGCTGCGCTCGCTCCTACGTTTGTTTCGGGCCAG
>NZ_QJRK01000041.1:0-59708 GCF_003205245.1 Pseudomonas sp. MB-090624
CCTGTCACAGGCGTTACTGGCCCGAAACAAACGTAGGAGCGAGCGCAGCTCGCGATTGCGCCGCGCGGGCGGCGCTCGATCTCACAGGCGCTGAAGATGCTCCGGCTACCCTTGCCAGGAACCATAGTATCTCCCACAGGTACTGCACAGGCCTTGAGGCCGATGCGATCGAAGTGGGCGCTGGCTTGCCTGCGATGGGCTGCAAGGCAGCCCCAAACTTGTGAAAATCACTCCAGGTGTTCAGGCTTGATCGGGTCGCCCGACTTCACCGCCAGTTTTTCGCGAATGTCCGCGAACATATGGTCATAGAGCTTGTGCGGTGAACTCAGGTTTTCGAATTTCTTCGGCGACGGCAGGTACGCTTGCGCCCTGCGCGTCAGCAGCATGAGAAAGCTGGGCAGGGCCTGGTCCTTGGGCAGGAAGAACGCTTCATCGACTGCCTTGCCTTCAATGCTGCCATGCATGCGGAACTGAATGCCTCTACCTTCCTTGGGGTCCGACACTGCCTCGTATTCGATGTTCAGGTCATAGCTGTGGTCATCTTTGTTCAGCGCAATGCGCTCGATGTGTACATGACCGGGGTGGTACTGGGCCATGGAAAGCTCCTTGGGAAGGTCGAAAATGACGGGCCGCGCAGGCCCGCCCACTGCATTCAACGGTAGCTGATCCCCGGCTTCGCGGTCGAAACACGGGTGCCGGCTGTGCCTTTGACGATTTCCTCGATGTTTTCCAGCGAACTGATCACTGCCACCTTGCCGGTATGGCGGGCAAAATCACAGGCGGCCTGCACTTTCGGCCCCATGGACCCCGCGGCAAAACCCAGCCGCTGCAGTTCGTCGGGGTGCGCTTGGGCGATGGCTTTCTGCGTAGGTTTACCCCAGTCAATGTACGCCGCATCCACGTCGGTGGCGATGATCAGAAGGTCGGCTTCCAGTTGCTCTGCCAGCAGTGCCGAGCACAGGTCTTTGTCGATGACCGCCTCCACCCCTTTGAGCTTGTGGTTTTCATCGTACAGGGTGGGGATGCCGCCGCCGCCCGCGCAAATCACGATGCTGCTCTTTTCCAGCAGCCACTTGATCGGGCGGATTTCAAAGATGCGCTTGGGTTTCGGGCTGGCCACCACGCGTCGGTACTTGTCGCCGTCAGGCTTGACCACCCAGCCCTTCTCGTTGGCCAGGCGCTCGGCCTCGTCCTTGCTGTAGACCGGTCCGATGAACTTGGTCGGGTCCTTGAAGGCCGGATCGTTGGCGTCGACTTCAACCTGGGTCAGCAAGGTCGCGAACGGCACTTCGAAGGCCAGCAGGTTGCCCAGCTCCTGCTCGATCATATAGCCGATCATGCCCTCGGTCTCGGCGCCCAGCACGTCCAGCGGGTAAGCCTCGTCCGGTTTGTAGGAAAGGCCCTGCAACGACAGCAGGCCGACCTGCGGGCCGTTACCGTGGGCAATGACCAGCTCGTTGCCGGGGTGGATCTTGGCGATCTGTTCGGCGGCGGTGCGGATATTGGCACGCTGGTTGTCAGCGGTCATGGGTTCGCCGCGGCGCAGCAGGGCGTTGCCGCCCAATGCAACAACGATACGCATGGGGAATGTCCTTTTGAGGTGGCTTGGGGCTTGGGGCTTGGGGCTGCAAGCTGCAAGCGGCAAGTTGCAAGTGGCAAGCAGAGGCCGGCCGGTGTAATCAGCAGCTTTCAGCTTTCAGCTTTCAGCTTGCAGCTTTCAGCTTGCAGCTTTCAGCTTGCAGCTTTCAGCTTTCAGCTTTCAGCTTTCAGCTTTCAGCTTTCAGCTTTCAGCTTTCAGCTTGCCGCTTGCCGCTTTCAGAGGTCAGCCAGGGTCGAAACCAGGATCGCCTTGATCGTATGCATGCGGTTTTCCGCCTGCTCGAAGGCAATGCAAGCGGGCGACTCGAATACGTCGTCGGTCACTTCGATGCCGTTGGCCAAGTCCGGGTACTGTTCGGCAATCTGCTTGCCCACCTTGGTTTCGGAGTTGTGGAACGCCGGCAGGCAATGCATGAACTTGGTGCGGGGGTTGCCAGTGGCCTTCATCAGTTGCGCATTCACCTGGTAAGGCTTGAGCAGCTTGATACGCTCGCCCCAGGCCTCGATCGGTTCTCCCATCGATACCCACACGTCGGTGTGCACGAAGTCCACGCCCTTGACCGCGGCCAGCGGGTCTTCGGTCAGGGTGATACGCGCGCCACTTTCTTCTGCGTACTGCTTGCAGCGCTCAACCAGGTCCTCATGTGGCCACAGCGCCTTGGGCGCGGCGATGCGCACGTCCATGCCGAGTTTGGCGCCGATCAGCAGCAGCGAGTTGCCCATGTTGTTGCGCGCATCGCCCAGGTAGGCGTAGCTGATGTCGTGCAACGGCTTGTCGCTGTGCTCGCGCATGGTCAGCACGTCGGCGATCATCTGGGTAGGGTGATATTCGTCGGTCAGGCCGTTGAACACCGGCACCCCGGCGAACTTGGCCAGCTCTTCGACGATTTCCTGCTTGAAGCCACGGTATTCGATGGCGTCGTACATGCGCCCGAGTACCCGGGCGGTGTCCTTCATGCTTTCCTTGTGGCCGATCTGCGATGAGTTGGGGTCGATATAGGTGACATTGGCACCCTGGTCGTAGGCCGCCACTTCGAAGGCGCAGCGGGTGCGGGTGGAGGTTTTTTCAAAGATCAGGGCAATGTTGTTGCCCTTCAGGTGTTGCTGTTCGGTGCCGGTGTACTTGGCGCGCTTGAGGTCGCGGGACAGGTCCAGCAGGTAGCGCAACTCGCGCGTGGTGTGGTGTTCCAGGCTCAGCAGGTTGCGGTTGTGAATGTTGAACGCCATGACTTTTCTCCTTGGGTAGGGTGAACGCACCGGCCGCCGCTGGGTAAGCGCGGCCGGGGTAATGGGCGTTAGTAATCGATGGGGTCACGGATGATCGGGCAGGTCATGCAATGGCCGCCGCCCCGGCCCCGGCCCAGTTCGCCGGCGCTGATGGTGATGACCTCGATGCCAGCCTTGCGCAGCAGGGTGTTGGTGTAGGTATTACGGTCGTAGCCGATGACCACGCCTGGTTCGAGGGCCACCACGTTGTTGCCGTCATCCCACTGTTCGCGTTCGGCGGCGAAGCTGTTGCCGCCGGTTTCGACTACCCGCAGCTTGACCCCGAGCTGTTCGCCGACCACGTCGATGAACGACTTGTTCACGCGGCGCACGTCCATGCCGTACGGCTTGCTTTCGTCCGGGCGAATGATGAACGGCACGATTTCCTTGACCACTTCCGGGAAGACCGTGACCAGGTCGCGGTCGCAGAAGCTGAACACGGTGTCCAGGTGCATGGCGGCGCGCGACTTCGGCAGGCCGGCGACCACCACTTCCCTGACCGCACCGTGGGCGAAAAGGCTCTGGGCCAGCTGACCGATGGCCTGGCGCGAGGTGCGCTCGCCCATGCCGATCAGCACCACGCCATTACCGATCGGCATCACGTCGCCACCCTCGAGCGTGGCGTTGCCGTGGTCCTTGTCCGGGTCGCCATACCACACCTGGAAGTCGGCGCTGGTGAACGCCGGGTGGAATTTGTAGATGGCGGTGGTGAGTAGCGTTTCCTGGCGCCGTGCTGGCCAGTACATCGGGTTCAACGTGACGCCGCCGTAGATCCAGCAGGTGGTATCACGGGTGAACTGGGTGTTGGGCAGCGGTGGCAGGATGAAGCTGGAGTGCCCCAGGTAGTCGTTGTACATCTTGACCACTTCGGCGCCTTCGCTCTGCGGCAGGTCCTGGCCGGCCACGCCGCCGATCAGGAATTCGGCCAAGTGGCGCGGTTCGAGACCTTCCAGCCAGCTGCGCACTTCATTGGTCAGACCCACGCCGACGGTATCGGCGGTGATCTTGCGGTCCAGAATCCACTTCAGCGCTTCAGGTTGCTGCACGATGTCGGTCAGCAGGTTGTGCATTTCCAGCACATCCACGCCACGCTCACGCATCTTGGTGACAAAGTCGAAGTGGTCACGCTTGGCCTGGTCGACCCAGATCACATCGTCGAACAGCAGTTCGTCACAGTTGCTCGGCGTCAGGCGCTTGTGCGCCAGGCCCGGTGCGCACACCATGACTTTGCGCAGCTTGCCGGCCTCGGAGTGCACACCGTACTTCTGTTTTTCAGCGGACATGGTTTCATTCCTCCAATGGGACGAAAGCGTGGTCAAAGGGTCAGGAAGCCGTCGTACAGGCCATAGGCTGCCACCAGGGCGCCGAGCACCACGGCGGCGAAGATCAGTTTTTCCACGTTGGTGAAGATGGGTTGGCCCACTTCACGCTTGGCCTTGGCGAACAGGATCGCGCCAGGGGCGTACAGCAATGCCGACAGCAGCAGGTATTTCACACCGCCGGCGTACAGCAGCCAGATGGCGTACAGCAGGGCGATAGCGCCGATGATCAAGTCTTTCTTGCGTTCGGCCAGGGCCTGCTCATGGGTTTCGCTGCGCAGCGCCAGCAGGAAGGCGTAGGCCGCCGACCACAGGTAGGGCACCAGAATCATCGAGGTGGCGAGGTAGATCAGCGACAGGTAGGTGCTGCTGGAAAACAGCGTGATCACCAGGAAGACCTGCACCATGGCGTTGGTCAGCCACAGCGCATTGGCAGGTACCTGGTTGGCGTTCTCGCGGCGCAGGAATGCCGGCATGGTGTGGTCCTTGGCGGCGGCGAACATGATTTCGGCGCACAGCAGCACCCACGACAGCAAGGCCCCCAGCAACGAGATGATCAGGCCGACACTGATCAGTACCGCCCCCCAGTGGCCGACCACATGCTCCAGCACGGCTGCCATCGACGGGTTCTGCAGCTTGGCCAGTTCCGGTTGGGTCATGATGCCCAGCGACAGCACATTGACCAGTACCAGGAACAACAGCACGGTCACGAAGCCGATGACCGTGGCCTTGCCCACGTCGGCGCGCTTTTCGGCGCGTGACGAGAAGATGCTCGCACCCTCGATACCGATGAACACCCATACGGTGACCAGCATCATGTTGCGAACTTGGTTCATCACACTGCCCAGTTCGGGCGTGCCCCGGCCCCAGATGTCTGCTGTGAAGATGTCCAGCTTGAAGGCGAACAGGCAGATAAGGGCGAACAGCACCAGCGGCACCACCTTGGCCACGGTGGTCACCAGGTTGATGAACGCCGCTTCCTTGATGCCGCGCAAGACCAGGAAATGCACGGCCCATAGCAGTAGCGAGGCACCGATGATGGCGGCTGGCGTGTTGCCCTCGCCAAAGACCGGGAAGAAGTAGCCCAGGGTGCTGAACAGCAGCACGAAGTAGCCGACGTTGCCCAGCCAGGCACTGATCCAGTAGCCCCAGGCCGAAGAAAAGCCCATGTAGTCGCCAAAGCCGGCCTTGGCGTAGGCATACACCCCGCCATCGAGGTCTGGTTTGCGGTTGGCCAGGGTCTGGAACACGAAGGCCAGGGTCAGCATGCCCACGGCAGTGATGGCCCAGCCGATCAGTACCGCGCCAACCCCTGCGCTGGCCGCCATGTTCTGCGGCAGGGAGAATATGCCGCCGCCAATCATCGAGCCGACCACGAGTGCGACTAATGCACCGAGTTTCAATTTTCCGGATGAATCAGACATTTAACAACTCCTGCCAGGAGAAAGTTGACGACAGCATAAATCCGCCGTCTCAGCCATTCGCTGACGTGGGTCAGGTCATGGTGCCGTGAAGTAGGAAAAAACCTTCACGGTGCTCCTGGAGTGTGCCGACATCTCAAGCTGCAGGCCTTGCGCACTGGCACCTCCATGTCATTCTAGAGCAAACGCTCTGTTCAGCCTGCGATGCTTGACGCTAGTCGCTTTCGCGGCTTTCGCCACTTTTTTACGCATATTTCGAGTTTTATCGATTTCTTTTCCAGTGACTATCTAGCTGCTAGTTTTTACAGGATCTATTTATAGATAAAACTGTTATTACCGCACGTCTTTTTGTGAATGGGTTCACTATAAGCAAGCGTTTCTATATGGCCGCGAACGCTGTTGCATTCGTATGACATTGGCGAAAAAACGGGGGATACATGAGCGAACCGGGTCAGAAGCTACGCTTGGGCGCGCTGATCGCGTTGGTGGTCGGCTCGATGATTGGCGGCGGGATATTCTCGTTGCCGCAGAACATGGCGGCGCGTGCCGATGTAGGGGCGGTGCTGATCGGCTGGGCCATCACTGCGGTGGGCATGCTGGCCTTGGCCTTCGTGTTCCAGACCCTGGCCAACCGCAAGCCGGAACTGGACTCGGGGGTGTACGCCTACGCCAAGGCCGGTTTTGGCGACTACATGGGCTTTTCATCGGCATGGGGCTACTGGATCAGTGCCTGGCTGGGCAACGTCGGCTACTTCGTGCTGCTGTTCAGCACCTTGGGCTTCTACTTCCCGGTGTTTGGCGAGGGCAATACGCCCATTGCCATCGGCTGTGCGTCATTGCTGCTGTGGGCGGTGCACTTTCTGGTCTTGCGCGGCATCAAGGAGGCGGCGTTCATCAACCAGGTGACCACCGTGGCCAAAGTGGTGCCCATCCTGATTTTCGTGGTGATTGCCGCATTCGCCTTCCGCGCCGATATTTTCACCCGTGATATCTGGGGGTTGAGCAACCCTCAGTTCGGGGGTGTGCTGGAGCAGGTGCGCAACATGATGCTGGTGACCGTATTCGTGTTCATCGGCATCGAGGGCGCCAGCGTCTACTCCGGGCGGGCCCAGCGCCGCTCCGATGTGGGCAAGGCCACGGTCATAGGCTTTCTCAGTGTGCTGGCGCTACTGGTGCTGGTCAACGTGCTGTCCCTCGGGGTGATGACCCAGCCGGAGCTTGCCGGGTTGCAGAACCCTTCGCTGGCGTCGGTGCTGGAGCATATCGTCGGCCCTTGGGGCGCATTGCTGATCAGTATCGGCCTGGCGGTTTCGCTGCTGGGGGCGTTGCTTTCCTGGGCATTGTTGTGTGCCGAGATTCTTTACGCCACCGCTCGTGACAAGACCATGCCGCGCTTCCTGGCCAAGGAAAACGCCAACCATGTACCGGCCAATGCCCTGTGGCTCACCAACTGCATGATCCAGGGTTTCCTGCTGATCACGTTGTTCTCGGCCGGCACTTACACCAGCCTGATCTACCTGGCGTCGTCGATGATCCTGGTGCCTTACCTGTGGTCGGCGGCCTATGCGCTGCTGCTGGCGGTGCGTGGCGAGAGCTACGCCGCGCAGCCACGGTTGCGGCGCAAAGACGTGCTGGTGGCGCTGGTTGCCTTGCTCTACGCCATCTGGCTGCTATATGCCGGCGGGCTCAAGTACCTGCTGTTGTCGGCGTTGCTGTATGCCCCGGGCGTGATCCTGTTCGCCAGGGCCAAGCATGAGCAGCGGCAAACCCTGTTCACCACGTGGGAAAAGCTGATTTTCGCGACCGTGCTGGCAGGCGCGGCGCTGGCCGCCTACGCCCTGTACTCAGGGTTGCTGAGCTTGTGACGGGGCTGTGCAGGCGTGCTCCGGGCGTGACCAGATCCACAGGTTGCCCAGGGTCATGCCGGCGATGGCGAGGAATACCGGCCAGTGGTGTTCAAGAAAGGTCAGCATCAGGCCTGCACAGAGCAGCATGCTGAGGGTAGCGCTGACCTTGGCGCGGCGCTGGATCACCTTGCCGTTGCGCCAGTTGTACAGAATCGGCCCGAACAGGCGGTGGTTTTCCAGCCAGGCCGACAAACGTGGCGAACTGCGCGTTGCAGCCCACGCTGCCAGCAGGATGAATTCGGTGGTTGGCAGGCCGGGAATGACGATCGCGACCAGACCCACCCCCAGGCTCACGTAAGCCAGTATTCCATACAGCAGGCGGGCGAGTTTCGAGCGGGCGGGTCGGGTCATGGTCTCACTGCAAAAAACGGTGCGGCCACCGGAAGGGTGGCCGGCTAAGGCGTATCAAACCAGCGCAGCATCTGCAGCATAGGCATGCTTGAGCAGCTCGGTGAAGCGCTCGAATGCCGCTACTGCGCCGCGCTCGGCAGCCGCGTCTTCTTCGGCCGACAGGTCCAGGGCATCCAGGATGCGGGTGAACTGCTTCCAGCCTTCAGCACGGCCACCGGCCGGCTCGCCCAGGTGCCGGGCGCCGAAGCTGTCGGACAGGCCCAGCGCTGCGGCCCGTTTGATCAGAAACGCAGCGCCCAGTTTGGAGCCTTCGGAGACGAAGATCCAGCCCATTGCCTCGCCCACGCTCGGATTGGCCAAGGCACCCGGCACCGCGGCCGGCACCTGGGTGTCGAGGTCGGCGAGGTCGAGGCGGGCTTGGTCGGCCCGGCAGCGCGCGGCCAGGTCGGGGACGATGGCGATCAGTTGCGGGTCGTTGTACAGGGCCTGCAGCTCGGATTGGAACAGGTACTGGGCAACCACGAAGCGGGCGAAACTTTCGCGGCTGTCGAATGGGGCGTGGGATTTGACCAGGGCATCCAGCTCGGCGTGCGGGGCGTGGGTGATCTGGTTCAGGCGCTGGGAGCGCAAGGCTGGGCGGTCGGTCATGGGGCAGTCCTTGGAAAGAGGGCGTCTAGAGACAAGACGAAGCAGCGGGGGCGGAACAGTAAAAAAACCGGGTATGTACAGACGGGTCATTGCGTTGCCTGTGGGATCGGGCGCCGCGCGGGCGGCGCCTGATCCCACAGGCGCTGCAAACCTGAAACCTTCAGATATCCCACACCACATTGATGCCGAAGTTGCGCCCCGGCATGCTCAAACGGTCGATGTTGGCCGGCTGGGTCACAGCCGCTTCACCCTGGCCGTCATAGCTGCGTACCGAGTCCCACTGCCAGTATTTCTTGTCGGTCAGGTTGTACAGCCCGGCGTTGATGGTGACGTCGTCGGTCACCTTGTAGAAACCGGTCAGGTCCAGCACGCCATAGCCTGGCGTGCGGAACTTCGTGCTCGAACCGTCTGGCGAGTAGAAGGTGCTGTCGTCGACCCGGGTCTTGCGCTTGACCAGCGTCCAGCTCAGCAAGCCACCATAGTTGTGTTGCTCGTAACCCAGGCCGAACACGCCTTTGAGCGGGTTGACCGTGTTCAGCGGTTCGCCGGTGTCATCGTTACGGCCATAGGTATAGGCAATCGAGCCCTGGGTATACAGGCCTTGTGGCGCTCCGAAGTGGTCAAGGTTGAGGCGGCCCTTGACCTCGGCGCCCTTGATGGTGGCGTGCTTGATGTTGTTGGCCTGGAAGGTCTGTTCCAGGTTGGCGCTCTGCACGGCGTCTTCGTCGATGAAGTCGCGGTACTTGTTGTAGAACACCGCCACGTCGAAGTTACCGGCGTCGAAGTTGCCGCGCAGGCCGGTTTCGTAGCCCTTGCTCTTTTCAGGTTCCAGCCCTGGGTTGCCTTCTACCCGGTAGCCTTGGTCTAGGTTGACGAATTTCCCGTACATGGACTTGGCGGTCGGCGTGCGGAAGCCCTCAGCGTACTGGCCGTACCAGGTGTAGTGGTCATCGAAGGCGTAGGTCAGGCCGAACTTGGGCGAGACGCGGTGCCACGTCTTGTCCGAGTCGTCCTGGGAGGTGGGCGCGGTGGCGGTGGACTCCAGGCCACGCAGGAACGCCTCGGTGAACTTGGGCTGCATGCGCGTGTAGTCGTAACGGGCGCCTGGCAGGAAGGTCCAGCGGTTCCAGCGGATTTCATCCTGCACGAACAGGCTGTAGGTGTTCACGGTCGGGTCCGGGAAATCACTGACCAGCACCTGGCCGTCGGCCGGGCGCGGCGCGCCGGCGGCAGCGCAACCCGAGCCTACGGCCAGGCAGGTGCCCGTGCCACTGCGCGACCCGGTGATTTTCTCGTGCTTGAGGGTGGTGCCGTAGGTCAGCAAGTGGTCGGTGCTGCCGATGCTGAAGGCTTTGTCCAGCTGGGCATCGAATACCCACTGGCGGTCCTTGTAACGGGTGTCGCGGGTGCGCAGTACCTGGCGGCCAGGTGGCGCATAGATTTCATCGGTGTGCTGGTCGGTCTTGGCGACCTGGTAGTTCAGGCTCCACTTCACCTGGTCAGCGAACAGCGTGTCCAGGCCGAATTCATGGTTGATGCCGAAGCGTTCGCGGGTGATGGTGTCGTTGCCGCTGCGCGCCTTGTAGTAGCCCATGCCACCGAACCCGGGTATGAACGGCCCTCCCGCGGCGCTGAGGATGTTCTGGTCGCGGTCGTCCTTGTAGCGCTCGTAAGTAACGCCCAGGCGGGCGTCGTCAGCGTAGTTCCAGCCTGCCTTGGCCAGCACGTTGGTGGTGCGCACGTCCATCGGGTTGGCTTCGGTACGGGCCAGGCCGGCGCCGCTGTGGTGGCCTTGGGTCTCGGTCTCGTGGCCATTGCGCTGGCTCAGGTGCAGCAGGCCGTCGACATCGCCCTGGCGCCCGGCGACGGTGGCCGAGGTCAGCCAGCTTTCGTCCGCCGAGCTGTAACCGCTTTTCAGGCGTGCGCCAACATCCTTGCCTGGCTTGATGATGTCGTCGGGGTCGAGGGTGAAGTAGCTGACCGCGCCGCCGATGGCATTGCTGCCATACAGCACCGAGGCCGGGCCGCGCAGGATTTCCACGCGCTTGACGATTTCCGGGTCGACATAGTTGCGTTGGGTTTGCGCGTATGGGCCGTAGAAGAAACTGTCGGGGATCGCCACACCGTCGACCTGGGTGAGAATCCGCTCGCCGTCGATACCGCGAATGTTGTAGGCGTTCAGGCCACTGCGCTGGCCGGTGCCGGCCACCGACACACCCGGTTCGTAACGCACCAGGTCCTGGATGTTGTTGACGTTCTGGCGGTCCAGTTGCGCTCGGGTCTGCACGCTGACCGTGCTCGGCACCTGGCTCACGTCCTGGGCGCTGCGGGTGGCGCTGACGGTCACTTGCTGCAGCGCGATCACATTGTTTGCGGTCTGGCGTTCGAGTACCACATTGGCATTGCCGATCCTGCGAAAGCTCAGCCCGGTGCCCTGCAACAGGCGCTTGAGCGCGGCATCTGGCGGCAGCGCACCCTGGACACCGGGTGAGGCCACGCCTTCGGCCAACTCGGCGCTGAAGCCAACCTGCCAACCGGTGACCTGGCTGAAGGCGTTGATGGCCGACACCAGCGGTTGCTGGCCGATGCTGAAGCGGTAATCGCCCATGCGCGGGCTGCTGGCGCGGGCTGGTTCGGCAGCCAGCGCCGGCAGGCTGCAGGCGCCGCTGGCGAGCAATGCCAAGGTCAGCAGCGAAAGCTGCCCGGTACGGCGGGGAAGGGAAGACGAGCGGGTAATACCTGTGTACATCGAAAGCGCTCCCAAACGTGCAGACAGTTATAGGTGTCTGTTCTCGTTTGTTAAACAAGAATCAGTTGCATTGGCTATAACGAGACGGATGGGGGT
The DNA here is from genome assembly GCF_003205245.1 of Pseudomonas sp. MB-090624. Lineage (NCBI taxonomy): Bacteria > Pseudomonadati > Pseudomonadota > Gammaproteobacteria > Pseudomonadales > Pseudomonadaceae > Pseudomonas > Pseudomonas sp. MB-090624. The sequence goes on from NZ_QJRK01000041.1 coordinate 11,357, forward strand.
GCAGAACCGCGTAAAAATAAATGCAAAAGCGTTGAACAGGCATGCCGGGCTGCGCGGCGACGTGGCCGTAGAGGAGGCAAACAGTCAGTTCAGGATGACCAGCGCCGGGTACTCATGCAACTGGGCGGAGGTGATGTGAGCCAGCGCGCGCAGGGTTTCCAGCGGCTGGTCGAGGCGGTAGTTGCCGGTTACGGCAACGTCATCCAGCTGGGTATTGCGGTTGATGATCCAGCCGGGGTAATAGCGCCGGACTTCGGCCAGTACCCGGCTCAGCGGGCAGTTTTCGAACACCAGGCGGCCATCGACCCAGGCCAGGTCCTTGTTCATGTCGGGGCGCTGGCGCTGGCCAATGCCCTGGGGGCCCACACTGATGCTGTCGCCAGCGCTGAGGCGTATGCGCTGGTCACGCGCACCTTGCAGGTCGACATCGCCGCGCTGCACCCGCAGTTGCGCTTCACCGTTGAGGTAGCGCACGGCGAAATCGGTATCGCGTGCTTGCGCGCGCAATGGCCCGGCCTGGACTTCCAGCGGCATCGGCGCGTTCTGCGGCACCTGGAAGTAGGCTTCACCCTGCAGCAGGCGCGCGACCTGGCGGCCGCCGCGGCGGTCACTGGCGAACGCCGAATTGGTGTTCAGCAGCACCTTCGCGCCATCGTCCAGTTGCAGGCGCTGGCGTTCGCCGACCACGGTCAGGTGGTCGGCCTGCAGGCGTGTCGGCAGGTTGCCGAAGGTCACCAGCCCAACCAGCAGCACGGCTGCCGTCGCCAACGGCTTCCAGTGGCTACGCAGGCGCCCGCGCCACGACCGGCGCTGCTGCCGGTGCATCTGCGTGGCCACCTGGTGCAGCGGCATACCGTTCCACAGCGCTTCTGCCTCGACATAGGCTTCGGCGTTTTCTGGCGCTGCGCTCAACCAGGCCTGGAAGGCGAGGGTGTCGTCGGCATCGGCGCCTTGCAGGCGTACCAGCCATTCCAGCGCCTCGTCCATGGCACGCGCATGGGCACTGGGCCCGGCAGGTGACGGGCGAGGGGCGGGGCTGTCGGTCACGGGGAATCCTTGCGTGGTTTTTTGCAAATGATCAAGGCTACGGCGTGGTGTGGCAAGGGCTTTACGTTGAGGGGCTGGCCAGCGGCCGGTTCACTTCAGGCGCTCGGCGACGCCCATGCAGATGGCCATGATCAGCTTCAGTTCCTTTTGTACCGTACTGGCCGAAACACTCAGTTGCTCGGCAATTTCCAGGTAGGTGGCGCCATGCAGGCGGCTGAGAATGAAGATGCGCTGCTGGCGCTCGCTCAGCTGGTTCAGGCTGATGCTCAGGTGCTTGAGCAGTTGTTCGGCGTGCGCGGCATCCTCGCTGCTGCTGGCCGGTGCGGCCACGCTGTGCAGCACCTCGTCGGGCACGTCGTCGACCAGCATGCGGGCCTGCACCCGGCGGGCGCGCAAGTGGTCGAGCGCCAGGTTGCGGGCCGTCTGGAACACGAAAGGTTCGATGTGCTCGACAGGCCGCTCGCCCAGGGCGCGCGACACCCGCAGGTAGGTTTCCTGCAGCAGGTCCTCGGCGGTGCTGGGGTTGCCGACCATGCGCTGCAGGGTGCGCAGCAGGGAAAGGCGCTGGAGGAGGAAGACGGCGTTGAACCGGGACTGACTCACGAGAAGACCTGACCGACCAAAAGCTAATGATAATGCTTATCATCTATGCGGAAGGTCAAGTCTGGGAATGTTAGGAAAAGGTAAAGATTGTGAGCCCGCTGGTGGCTGGGGGAGGATGTGCTGTGTATTCGAGACCGAGCGCCGCCCGCGCGGCGCCGGGTCTCACAGGCGCCAAAAGTGCCCCGTCAGGCTCACCGTGCCCTGCACAACGCCAGGCAGTTATCCAGCATGCGGTTGCTGAAGCCCCACTCGTTGTCATACCAGGCCAGCACCTTGAGCATGCGCCCGTTGGCGCGGGTGTGGTTGGCATCGAAAATCGACGACAGCGGGTTGTGGTTGAAATCGCAGGAAACCAATGGCAACGCGTTGTAGCCCAAGACCTTGGAATGCTTGCTCGCCTCGAGGAACAACTGGTTGACCTGCTCGGCGGTGGCCTCGCGCTTGAGGTTCACGGTCAGGTCCACCAGCGACACGTTGATCACCGGCACCCGTACGGCCATACCGGTCAGTTTGCCGGCCAGTTCCGGCAATACCAGGCCTACCGCCTCGGCCGCGCCGGTCTTGCTGGGGATCATCGACTGGGTTGCCGAGCGCGCGCGGTACGGGTCGCTGTGGTAAACGTCGGTCAGCACCTGGTCGTTGGTATAGGCGTGGATGGTGGTCATCAGGCCCTGCTCGATGCCGAACTCGCGGTGCAGCACCTGGGCGATCGGTGCCAGGCAGTTGGTGGTGCACGAGGCGTTGGAAATGACCTGGTGCGAAGCCCGCAGCAGGTCATGGTTGACCCCGTACACCACGGTGGCATCAGCCCCTTTGGCCGGCGCCGAGACAATCACCTTGCCCGCCCCGGCGGCCAGGTGGGCAGCTGCCTTGGCCCGCTCGGTGAACAACCCGGTGCATTCGAACACCACATCGATCGCTTCAGCCTTCCACGGCAGTTCGGCCGGGTTGCGAATGGCACTGACCGCGATACGGTCACCATTGACCGTGAGGCTTTCGTGGTCGGCCTCGACCGTGGCGTCGAAGGTGCCGTGCACGCTGTCGTACTTGAGCAGGTGGGCGTTCATGGCGCTGTCGCCCAGGTCGTTGATGGCGACGACCTGCAAGTCCTGGCGGTAGCCTTGGGTATACAGTGCGCGCAGGACGTTGCGGCCGATGCGGCCGAATCCATTGATGGCGATGCGAAGGGTCATGGCAGTACCTCTGGCAGTCCGAGTGAAACCTGTGGCACAAAGGAGCTTCACTGAAACGGTTTTGTTGTTGGAATTACAAGATTATTCACTATCAGATAGAAAACAAGCCTTTTTAGTGGCAGTATTTTGTTTAAACATACAACGAGTGGTGAGGCAAGATGCCTCTACCGATGCAGCGGGCTCCTGGTCTTGAGCCTAGGCGGCAATCGGTTGGAGGGGAAATGCCCGGTAAACCGCCCTTACAATTAGTCTGGAGTCCAGTACATGCATCCGCGCATCCTTGAGGTCACCCAGCGGCTGGTCGAACGCAGCCGAGCCACCCGCGAACGCTACCTGCAGCTGATTCGCGGCGCGGCCAGTGACGGGCCCATGCGCGCCAGCCTGCAGTGCGCCAACTTCGCCCACGGGGTGGCCGGTTGCGGCAGCGACGACAAGCAAACGCTGCGCCTGATGAACGCCGCCAACGTGGCCATCGTCTCGGCCTACAACGACATGCTGTCGGCCCACCAGCCGTACCTGCACTTCCCCGAGCAGATCAAGCAGGCCCTGCGCGAGGTCGGCTCGGTCGGCCAGTTCGCCGGTGGCGTGCCGGCCATGTGCGACGGCGTGACCCAGGGTGAGCCGGGCATGGAACTGGCTATCGCCAGCCGGGAAGTGATTGCCATGTCCACCGCGGTAGCGCTGTCGCACAACATGTTCGACGCCGCGCTGATGCTGGGCATTTGCGACAAGATCGTCCCCGGGCTGATGATGGGCGCGTTGCGCTTTGGCCACTTGCCGACCATTTTCGTGCCGGGCGGGCCGATGGTTTCCGGCATTTCCAACAAGCAGAAGGCCGACGTGCGCCAGCGCTATGCCGAAGGCAAGGCCAGCCGCGAGGAGCTGCTGGAGTCGGAGATGAATTCCTACCACAGCCCGGGTACCTGCACCTTCTACGGCACCGCCAATACCAACCAGCTGGTGATGGAGGTGATGGGCCTGCATCTGCCTGGCGCGTCGTTCGTCAACCCGTACACGCCGCTGCGCGATGCGCTCACCGCCGAGGCCGCGCAACAGGTCACGCGCATGACCAAGGCCAGTGGCAGCTTCATGCCGCTGGGCGAAATCGTCGACGAGAAGGCGCTGGTCAACTCCATCGTTGCCCTGCACGCCACGGGTGGCTCCACCAACCATACCCTGCACATCCCGGCAATTGCCCAGGCTGCCGGCATACAGCTGACCTGGCAGGACATGGCCGACCTCTCCGAGGTCGTGCCCACCCTGTCGCATGTCTACCCCAACGGCAAGGCCGACATCAACCACTTCCAGGCCGCTGGCGGCATGGCCTTCCTGATCCGCGAGCTGCTCGATGCCGGCCTGCTGCACGAAGACGTCAACACCGTCGCCGGCCACGGCCTGCGCCGTTACACCCAGGAGCCGTTCCTCGATGATGGCAAGCTGGTATGGCGCGAAGGCCCGCTGCAAAGCCTGGACGAAAGCATCCTGCGCCCGGTCGCGCGGCCGTTCTCGGCCGAAGGCGGCCTGCGGGTGATGGAGGGCAACCTGGGGCGTGGCGTGATGAAGGTTTCGGCTGTAGCTGCCGAGCACCAGGTGGTCGAGGCCCCGGCGCGGGTGTTTCACGATCAGCAGTCGCTGGCCGATGCATTCAAGGCCGGTGAGCTGGAGCGTGATTTCGTGGCCGTGGTGCGCTTCCAGGGCCCCCGCTGCAATGGCATGCCCGAGCTGCACAAGCTCACGCCCTTCCTGGGCGTGCTGCAAGACCGCGGCTTCAAGGTGGCGCTGGTTACCGACGGGCGCATGTCCGGCGCCTCGGGCAAGATCCCGGCGGCGATCCACGTGTGCCCCGAAGCCTATGACGGTGGCCCGCTGGCACGGGTGCGCGATGGTGATATGGTGCGCGTTGATGGTGTCGAAGGCACGCTGCGGGTACTGGTATCGGCCGAAGAACTGGCCAGCCGCGACCTGCCGCCGGCGCCCCAGGGCAATGACCTGGGGTGCGGGCGCGAGCTGTTCGGCTTCATGCGCATGGCGTTCAGCCCGGCAGAGCAGGGCGCCAGTGCCTTCACCTCTGCCCTGGAGAACCTTAAATGAAGGACCTGCTGGTTGGCGATATCGGCGGCACCAACGCCCGTTTTGCGTTGTGGCGTGACAACCAGTTGCACGAGGTAAAAGTCTTCGCTACCGCGGACTACACCAGCCCGGAGCAGGCTATCGAGGCCTATCTGCATGGCCAGGGCATCGCCCGCGGCGGCCTGGCCGCGGTGTGCCTGGCGGTGGCAGGGCCGGTCGAGGGCGACGAGTTTCGCTTCACCAACAACCACTGGCGCCTGAGCCGCCTGGCGTTCTGCAAGACCTTGCAGGTCGAGCGGCTGGTGTTGATCAATGATTTCACCGCCATGGCGTTGGGCATGACCCGCCTGCAGGAAGGCGAAGTGCGCCAGGTGTGCCCCGGCCAGGCAGACCCCACGCGCCCGGCACTGGTGATCGGCCCGGGCACCGGCCTTGGCGTGGGTTCGCTGCTGCGCCTTGGCGGGCAGCACTGGCAGGCCTTGCCGGGCGAAGGCGGGCATGTCGACCTGCCGGTGGGCAACGCCCGCGAAGCGGCGATCCACCAGCAGATCCACCAGCAAATTGGCCATGTCAGTGCCGAGACGGTACTCAGCGGGGGTGGCCTGGTACGGCTTTACCAGGCCCTGTGTGCGCTGGACGGCGACACCCCACGGCACACGTCCCCGGCGCAGATCACCGATGCAGCGCTGGGCGGCGAGCCACGGGCACTGGCGGTGATCGAGCAGTTCTGCCGGTTCCTGGGGCGCGTGGCCGGGAACAATGTGCTTACTCTGGGCGCGCGCGGTGGGGTCTATATCGTTGGCGGGGTCATCCCGCGGTTTGCCGAGTTGTTCCTGCGCAGCGGGTTCGCCGCCAGCTTTGCCGACAAAGGCTGCATGAGCGGCTACTTTGCCGGTGTGCCGGTGTGGCTGGTGACGGCGGAGTTTTCCGGGTTGCTGGGGGCGGGTGTGGCGTTGCAGCAAGCGCTGGACCATTGACTGGGGCCGCTTTGCGGCCCATCGGGGGCAAGCCCGCGAAGGGCTGCAAAGCAGCCCCAATAAAAACAGGCAGCAAAGACCTGTAACCAAGAAGAGGAAGGACCACCTTGAGCACTGCCGGCAAATCGATCCTGATGGTCGACGACGACCAGGAAATCCGTGAACTGCTGCAAACCTATTTGAGCCGCTCCGGCTTCCAGGTGCATGCCGAAGCCGACGGCGCGGGCTTTCGCCGCGCGCTGGAAAGCAGCCCCTGCGACCTGGTCATTCTCGATGTCATGTTGCCCGATGAAGATGGTTTCAGCCTGTGCCGCTGGGTTCGGCAGCATCCGCGCCGGGCGCGTGTGCCAATCATCATGCTCACTGCCAGTTCCGATGAAGCCGACCGGGTCATCGGCCTGGAGCTGGGTGCCGACGACTACCTGGGCAAACCGTTCAGCCCGCGCGAGCTGCAGGCGCGGCTAAAGGCCCTGCTGCGCCGCGCCGAGTTTGGCCAGGCGGCGCCGGGGAGCGCGGTGCTGGCCTTCGATGACTGGCGCCTGGACACGGTCAGCCACCGGCTGTTCCACCGCGATGGTGAGGAGGTGATTCTCTCCGGTGCCGACTTCGCACTGCTCAAGCTGTTCCTCGACCACCCACAGCAAATCCTCGACCGCGACACCATCGGCAACGCCACCCGCGGCCGCGAGCCGATGCCGCTGGACCGTATCGTCGACATGGCGGTCAGTCGCCTGCGCCAGCGCCTGCGCGACACCGATAAACCTCCCCGGCTGATCCGCACCGTGCGCGGCAGCGGTTACCTGTTGGCGGCGCATGTCTGCTGTGCGCCCTGAGCGGCGCTGGCGCTTGCTGCCCCGCTCACTGCTGGGGCGCATGCTGCTGCTGACCCTGCTGGTGGTGCTGCTGGCCCAGGGGTTGTCGAGCATCATCTGGGTTTCCCAACTGCGCGCCAGCCAGTTGCAGGGGTTGCGGGCCAGTGCCAGTAGCCTGGCCCATTCGATGAGCGCCAGCGTCAGTTACTTCCGGTCGTTGCCAGTGGCCTACCGGCCGCTGGTGCTCGACCAGTTGCGCAGCATGGGCGGCACGCGGTTTTTCGTATCGCTCAATGCTACCCCGCTGGACATGCAGGCGTTGCCCGTCACGGCGCGCAAGCAGGCGGTGATCGATGTATTCCAGCAGGTGTTGCACGAGCGCCTGGGGTCGCAGATGGAAATTTCCGTCGAGTTCGTCGGCCCTGACGAGCTGCGCATCTTCAACAGCGGCCTCAAGCTCGACGAGCTGCCACGCTCGTGGGCGCATTACTCGCTGACGCTCGAGCCCCTCAAGCCACCGGTGCTGGTCACGCAGATCCGCCTGGGTGAGGGGGAGTGGCTGTACATCGCCTCGTTGCTGCCCGAGCCGTATACAGGCCTGGAAGCCGAACGCCTGCCACGCCAGCAGGTGGGGTTCATGGTGCTGACCACGGCCTTGCTGCTGCTGTTCATCGGCTTGTTGGTGCACTGGCAAAGCTGGCCACTCAAACGCCTGGCCCGGGCCGCGCGGGAAATGTCGCTGGGCGCTGATGTGGCGCCGCTGGCGGAAGGTGGCGGCAGCGAAGTGGTCGAGGTGAGCCGGGCATTCAACAGCATGCGCGAGCGTATCAGCCGTTACCTGACCGAACGCAGCCAGTTGTTCAGCGCCATATCCCACGACCTGCGCACACCGATAACCCGCCTGCGCCTGCGTGTCGAGCTGTTGGAAGACGAGCGCCTGCAAGCCAAGTTCAGCCAGGACCTGGACGAGCTGGAGCTGCTGGTCAAAGGCGCCCTGCAATGCGTGAAGGACACCGACATCCACGAGAACATCGAGCCCGTCGACCTCAATCAGGTGCTGGATATCCTGGCCGAGCCTTACCTGGCCGATGGTCGCGTCACTGTGTACGGCAAGGCGCTTGCACCGTACCCCGGCAAACCTCTGGCCCTGCGGCGCTGCATCGGCAACCTGATCGACAACGCCATCAAGTACGGCGAACGGGCGCAACTGCGTATCATCGACAGCGCCGAGGGCTTTGTGCTGCAGGTGGATGACCAAGGGCCGGGGGTACCCCAGCAGCAGCTGGAGCAGGTGTTCGAGCCACACTTCCGCCTGGCCGCCCAGCAACAGGGTTACGGGCTGGGGTTGGGGATTGCACGCAATATTGCCCATAGCCATGGCGGCGAGGTGAGTTTGCTGAACCTGCGCGACGGCGGGCTGCGGGTAACCTTGTTCCTGCCGCGAGGCATGGACTGATTTTCCGTGTTGCCTGCAAGGGCCGCACGGGTTTCAAGGTTTGCACTCAGGTCACTCAATTGTCACTGGCCAGTGACAATCCCGGCTTCCTTCGTGACATCTGCCTCGACCCCGCTGGCTAGAATTCGCACACGACTGGCAAGGATAAAGCTGGCTCATGAATACCCACCTACTGCCCTCCACCAGCTGGCTGAAAGCCCCGGCTCATACCGCCTGGCGCCTAGCCGAGGCCCAGCGGCTGCTGGCCTTTGCCAAAGCCGCGAAACGCCCGGACGGCTTCGGCAACCTGGATGCCAAAGGCCAACTCGCCGCTGGTGCCCGCGCCGAAACCATGAACACGGCGCGCATGACCCACTGTTTTGCCCTGGCTCACCTGCAAGGCATTCCAGGCTGCCTGGCCTACGCCGAGCACGGCGTGGCCGCCCTGCGCGGCGCCATGCAGGATGCCAGCTATGGGGGCTGGTTCGCTCACCCCGACGGCCAGCAGGACAGCGGCAAGGCCGCCTACCTGCATGCCTTCGTCGCCCTGGCCGCCAGCTCTGCCGTGGTGGCGGGCGCCGCCAGTGCCAGGGGCCTGCTGGCAGACGCCACCGAGGTGATCGAGCGGCATTTCTGGAGCGAAGCCGAAGGTGCCCTGCAAGAGGCTTACTCCCGCGCCTGGCAGTTGCCCGAGCCGTACCGTGGCGCCAACAGCAACATGCATGCGACCGAGGCGTTCCTGGCCCTGGCTGATGTCACCGGCAACACGCTGTGGCTGCAACGCGCGTTGCGTATCGCCGAACGCATCATCCATACCCATGCCGCCGGTAGCGGTTACCGGGTGATCGAACACTTCGACGTGCACTGGCAGCCTGTGGCGGACTACAACCACGACCACCCCGCCGATCATTTCCGGCCCTTTGGCACCACGCCTGGGCACGCCCTGGAATGGGCGCGGTTGCTGCTGCACCTGGAGGCCAGCCTGCAACGTGCCGGGCTGCCGGCACCGCAGTGGCTGGCAGAAAGTGCCAGCGGGCTGTTCGAGGCCGCCTGCCAGCACGCCTGGAACGTCGATGGCGCAGAGGGTTTCGTCTACACCCTGGACTGGGCCAACCGCCCGGTGGTGAATGCGCGCCTGCACTGGGTGCACGCCGAAGCGTGCGCCGCCGCCGCGGCCTTGTTGCAGCGTACCGGCGAGGCCCGTTACGAGCAGTGGTACCGCACCCTCTGGGGGTTTATCGCCAACCACTTCATCGACCCTGTGGCGGGCAGCTGGCACCACGAACTCGATAGCAACAACCGGCCGGCCGGGACCATCTGGCCGGGCAAGCCCGACCTCTATCACGCCTACCAGGCGCTGCTGCTGCCAGGCTTGCCGCTGGCGCCCAGCCTGGCCAGCAACCTGGGCAGCAATGTAACCAAATGATGACATTCACGCATCGCTTCGTTACCTGACGGGGCGGGTACGCTGTTTAGACTCCATGCAACGCAAGCGTTTGACTTGCACGCATAACAACAAGAAAGGTGCTTCGATGAATTCCAAACTCTGTCTCGCCGCTGCTATCTCGCTCGCCTCCTTACTGCCGCTGGGCGCCAGCGCCGCCGAAAGCAAAGGCAGTGTAGAGGTGGTGCACTGGTGGACCTCTGGCGGTGAAAAAGCAGCGGTCGATGTGCTCAAGGCGCAAGTCGAGAAAGACGGCTTCACCTGGAAGGACGGTGCCGTTGCCGGCGGCGGCGGGGCCACCGCCATGACCGTACTCAAGAGCCGCGCAGTCGCCGGCAACCCACCCGGTGTGGCGCAGATCAAGGGCCCGGACATCCAGGACTGGGCGGCCACCGGCCTGCTCGATGCCGATGTGCTCAAGGACGTGGCCAAGGAAGAAAAGTGGGACTCGCTGCTCGACAAGAAGGTCGCCGATACCGTGAAGTACGACGGTGACTACGTTGCCGTGCCGGTCAACATCCACCGTATCAACTGGCTGTGGATCAACCCCGAAGTCTTCAAGAAAGCCGGCATCGACAAGGCGCCCACCACCCTCGACGAATTCTATGCCGCCGCCGACAAGCTCAAGGCCGCCGGCTTCATTGCCCTTGCCCATGGCGGCCAGCCTTGGCAGGACAGCACCGTGTTCGAAAACGTGGTCCTGGCAGTGATGGGCGCCGATGGCTACAAGAAGGCCTTGGTCGACCTCGACAGTGCCACCCTGACTGGCCCGCAAATGGTCAAGGCACTGACCGAGCTGAAAAAGATCGCCACCTACATGGACCAGGATGGCAAGGGCCAGGACTGGAACCTGGAAGCGGCCAAGGTCATCAACGGCAAGGCCGGCATGCAGATCATGGGTGACTGGGCCAAGAGCGAATGGACCTTGGCGAAGAAAACCGCCGGCAAGGATTACCAGTGCGTCCCATTCCCCGGCACTGACAAGGCCTTCCTGTACAACATCGACTCGCTGGTGGTGTTCAAGCAGAACGACGCCGGAACATCCGCCGGGCAGCAGGACATCGCGCGCAAGGTGCTGGGCGAGGACTTCCAGAAGGTCTTCAGCATCAACAAAGGGTCGATTCCGGTGCGTAACGACATGCTCGGCAACATGGGCAAGTATGGCTTCGACAGCTGCGCGCAAACCTCCGCCAAGGACTTCCTCGCCGACGCCAAGACGGGCGGCCTGCAGCCAAGCATGGCGCACAACATGGCCACCACGCTGGCCGTGCAGGGCGCGTTCTTCGATGTAGTGACCAACTACATCAACGACCCCAAGGCCGACCCGGCCGATGCGGCGAAGAAGCTGGCGGCGGCCATCAAGGCGGCCCAGTAAAGGCTGACGCGGTCCCGTTGTAGGAGCGGCCTTGCGTCGCGATGGGCTGCGCAGCAGCCCCAAACCTGCGCACTCGATCTTTCAGGTAGGTGTCGAACTTGAGTCCTCAGGGCTGCGCTGCAGCCCATCGCGACGCAAGGCCGCTCCTACCCGGAGTGCAGCGCCTTTGAGGTGAACCATGACAACAACTACCGCCCAATTGCGGGCCTCACCCCTGGACGCGCTGCAGCGCTGGCTACCCAAGCTGGTGCTGGCACCGAGCATGTTCATTGTGCTGGTGGGCTTCTACGGCTACATCCTCTGGACGTTCGTGCTGTCCTTCACCACCTCGACCTTCCTGCCCACCTACAAGTGGGCGGGCCTGGCGCAATATGCCCGGCTGTTCGACAACGATCGCTGGTGGGTGGCCAGCAAGAACCTGCTGCTGTTCGGCGGCCTGTTCATCGCCATCAGCCTGGCCATTGGCGTGTTGCTGGCGGTATTGCTGGACCAGCGCATTCGCCGCGAAGGTTTTATCCGGACCATTTACCTGTACCCCATGGCCCTGTCGATGATCGTTACCGGCACCGCCTGGAAGTGGCTGCTCAACCCTGGCATGGGCCTGGACAAGCTGCTGCGCGACTGGGGCTGGGAGGGCTTTCGGCTGGACTGGCTGATCGACCCGGACCGGGTGGTGTACTGCCTGGTAATCGCCGCCGTGTGGCAGGCATCGGGCTTCATCATGGCCATGTTCCTGGCCGGGCTGCGCGGGGTTGACCAATCCATCATCCGCGCTGCGCAGATCGACGGTGCCAGCCTGCCACGCATTTACTGGACAGTGGTGCTGCCCAGCCTGCGCCCGGTGTTTTTCAGTGCGCTGATGATTCTTTCGCACATTGCCATCAAGAGCTTCGACCTGGTGGCGGCGATGACCGCCGGTGGCCCGGGTTACTCATCCGACCTGCCGGCCATGTTCATGTACTCGTTCACCTTCAGCCGCGGCCAGATGGGCATGGGCTCTGCCAGCGCCATCCTGATGCTCGGCGCGATTCTGGCGATCCTCGTGCCTTACCTGTACTCGGAGCTGCGGAGCAAACGCCATGCATAGCGCATCGAATAGCCCTGCCGAAAAACCGGCACTGAGCCTTGGCCGTATCGCCATCCATGGCGTGTTGCTGATTGCCGTGCTGCTGTACCTGGTGCCGCTGGTGGTGATGCTGCTGACCAGCTTCAAAACCCCGGAAGACATCAGCACCGGCAACCTGCTGAGCTGGCCCGCGGTGATCACCGGCATTGGCTGGGTCAAGGCCTGGGGCACGGTCAGCGGTTACTTCTGGAACTCGATCATGATCACCGTGCCGGCGGTGCTGATCTCCACCGCCATCGGCGCGTTGAACGGCTATGTGTTGTCGATGTGGCGCTTCCGCGGGTCGCAGCTGTTCTTCGGGCTGCTGCTGTTCGGCTGCTTCCTGCCATTCCAGACAGTGTTGCTGCCGGCCTCGTTCACCCTCGGCAAGCTTGGCCTGGCCAGTACCACCAGTGGTTTGGTGCTGGTGCACGTGGTCTACGGGCTGGCCTTCACCACCCTGTTCTTCCGCAACTTCTACGTGAGTATCCCGGATGCGCTGGTCAAGGCGGCGCGCCTGGATGGCGCCGGGTTCTTCACCATTTTCCGCCGCATCATCCTGCCGATGTCGACGCCGATCATCATGGTCTGCCTGATCTGGCAGTTCACCCAGATCTGGAACGATTTCCTGTTCGGCGTGGTGTTTTCCAGCGGCGACTCGCAACCGATCACCGTGGCCCTGAACAACCTGGTGAACACCAGCACCGGCGCCAAGGAATACAACGTCGACATGGCGGCGGCGATGATCGCCGGCCTTCCAACCCTGCTGGTCTACGTGGTGGCAGGCAAATATTTCGTGCGCGGGCTGACGGCCGGCGCAGTCAAGGGGTAAGTCATGGCAACGCTCGAACTGCGCAATGTAAACAAGACCTACGGCACCGGCCTGCCCGATACCCTCAAGGACATCCAGCTGTCGATCAGCGACGGCGAGTTCCTGATTTTGGTTGGCCCGTCGGGCTGTGGCAAATCGACCCTGATGAACTGCATCGCCGGCCTGGAGCAGATCACCGGCGGGGCCATTCTCATCGACGGGCAGGACGTCAGTGGCATGAGCCCCAAGGACCGCGACATCGCCATGGTGTTTCAGTCCTACGCGCTGTACCCGACCATGAGCGTGCGCGAAAACATCGAATTTGGCCTGAAAATCCGCAAGCTGCCGCAGGCGGCAATCGATGAAGAGGTGGCGCGGGTGGCCAAGCTGCTGCAGATCGAGCACCTGCTGGCGCGCAAACCGGCGCAGCTGTCGGGCGGCCAGCAGCAGCGCGTGGCCATGGGCCGGGCGCTGGCGCGGCGGCCGAAGATCTATCTGTTCGACGAGCCGCTGTCCAACCTGGACGCCAAGCTGCGGGTCGAGATGCGTACCGAAATGAAGCTGATGCACCAGCGCCTGAAGACTACCACCGTGTACGTCACCCATGACCAGATCGAGGCCATGACCCTGGGCGACAAGGTTGCGGTGATGAAAGATGGCATCATCCAGCAGTTCGGCACCCCGCAACAGATCTACAACGACCCGGCCAACCAGTTTGTCGCCAGCTTCATCGGCTCGCCGCCAATGAACTTCATTCCGGCCCGCCTCAAGCAACAGGATGGCCGCCTGCTGGCGCTGCTCGACAGCGGCCAGGCGCGCTGCGAGCTGCCCTTGGGGCTGGCCGCCAATGAACAGGATGGCCGTGAAATCCTGCTGGGCATCCGCCCTGAGCAGATCGCCCTGGGGGCCAGCGAGGGCAACGGCCTGCCGGCCATTCGTGCCGAAGTGCAGGTCACCGAACCCACCGGGCCGGACCTGCTGGTGTTCGTCACCCTCAACCAGGCCAAGGTGTGCTGCCGGCTGGCGCCCGATGTGGCCTGCCAGGTTGGCGACAACCTCAACCTGCAACTGGACCCGGCGCGGGTGCTGCTGTTCGACGCCAACAGCGGCGAGCGGCTGCACCTGGCCAGCACTGCCGCAGCCACCAAGGACAACGTGGCTCACTTCAAAGGCCGTTAATTCGTCTACATCATCAATAAGAAAAAGAGGACGCAAAGGGATGGAACAGCGCAAACGTATCAAGACATTGGGGTCGCTGGCATTGCTCGCCGTGGTTGGCAGCGCCAGTGCACAAGCTGCCGAGGCATTTTCCAGCGAATCGAAGTGGATGACCGGCGACTGGGGCGGCACCCGTACCGAGCTGCTGGACAAGGGCTACGATTTCACCCTCGATTACGTGGGTGAAGTGGCCGGTAACCTGCATGGCGGCTACAACGACGACAAAACCGCGCGCTACAGCGACCAGTTCGCCCTTGGCGCGCACCTGGACCTGCAAAAGATCTTTGGCTGGCACGATGCCGAATTCAAGCTGGCGATCACCGAGCGTAGCGGCCGTAACCTGTCCAACGACCGCATCAGCGACCCGCGCGCCGGGCAGTTCAGCTCGGTGCAGGAGGTGTGGGGGCGCGGCCAGACCTGGCGCCTGACCCAGATGTGGGTCAAGCAGAAGTACTTCGACGGCGCACTGGATGTGAAAGTCGGCCGCTACGGCCCGGGTGAGGATTTCAACAGCTTCCCGTGCGACTTCCAGAACCTGGCCTTCTGCGGCTCGCAGGTGGGCAACTGGGTAGGCGGCATCTGGTACAACTGGCCGGTCAGCCAGTGGGCGCTGCGGGTGAAGTACAACATCACCCCGGACTTCTTCGTGCAGGTCGGTGCCTTCGAGCAGAACCCCTCCAACCTGGAAACCGGCAACGGCTTCAAACTCAGTGGCAGCGGCACCAAGGGCGCGATCCTGCCGGTGGAGGCGGTGTGGTCACCCAAGGTCAATGGCCTGCCGGGCGAGTACCGCCTGGGCTACTACTACAGCACCGCCAAGGCCGACGATGTCTACGACGACGTCAACGGCAACCCGCAGGGTCTCACCGGCAACGCGTTCAAATCGCACTCCAGCAAGCATGGCTGGTGGGTGGTGGCGCAGCAGCAGGTCACCGCCCATGCCGGGGACGTGAACCGCGGCCTCAGCCTGTTCGCCAACTTCACCGTGCACGACAAGGCCACCAACGTGGTCGACAACTACCAGCAGGTGGGGTTGGTGTACAAAGGCGCGTTCGACGCCCGGCCCAAGGATGACATCGGCTTTGGCGTGGCACGCATCCATGTGAACGACGACGTGAAGAAGCGTGCCGAGCTGATCAATGCGCAGAACGGCATCGACGATTACGACAACCCAGGCTTCATGCCATTGCAGCGCACCGAGTACAACGCCGAGCTGTACTACGGCTTCCACGTCACCAACTGGCTGACCGTGCGGCCCAACCTGCAGTACATCAAGAGCCCGGGTGGGGTTGACCAGGTGGACAATGCGCTGGTCGCCGGCTTGAAGATTCAGTCGTCATTCTGAGGGCAATTGTTGTAAATTTACGCCAATCCATTTTCGGCGCCCGGCACCCACTGCCCTGCAGTGGGTGTTGGGGATAGGCCGAGACAGCGCTACCTCAAACAAAAAGAGCTCTGACCCATGCCTGAACATCCGCTCCATCGCTTCTTCACCTCGCAGCGGTCGCGGCCGACATTCGAGTGGGAGCGTTACCAGCAGCGCGATGTACTGATCATCGACCACCCCCGTTGCCAGGCGGTATTCAGCCGCCAGGGCGCGCAACTGCTGCATTTTCAGCCGGCGGGCGAGCGGCCTTGGCTGTGGTGCGCCGAGCAGTGGCCCCAGGTGGGGGCGATACGCGGTGGTGTGCCGGTGTGCTGGCCGTGGTATGGCCGCCACCCCAGCGAAGACCTGTGGCCGGCGCATGGCTGGGCGCGGTTGCTGGACTGGAAGCTGGTGGACAGCCGCGAGGACGAGGAGGGCGTAAGCCTGAAGTGGCAATTGGACCTGTGCGACTGGCAGGTCGACCTGCATGCCCGGTTGGGCAGCCGCATGGAGCTGAGCCTGAGCACCGAGCACCAGGACAGCCAACCCTGCCAGTTGAGCCATGCCTTGCTGGCCTACTGGCGTATAAGTCACGTTTCCGAGATAGCGCTGTCTGGGCTGGAGGATATCCAGGGTTATGACCGGCTCAACCGTCAGGCCTGCCGCGAGGACGGTGCGCTGAAGCTCAAGGGCGGCTGCCAGAAGGTCTACCCGGGCACGCCGCGGGTACAACTGCAGGACCCGGCCTGGCAGCGCGAGCTGTGCATCGACACGGGCGACAGCGACGACACGGTGGTCTGGCACCCGGGCAATCGCCCGTTGATGGGCGTGACCGGGCGGGAATGCCAGGGCTTTGTCTGCGTCGAGGCGGCCAGTGGCAGCGGCGAGGGCCTGAGCCTGGCGCCGGGGCAGCGTGCCCACCTGCGTTTGCAGGCGCACCGGCTCAGTTGAGTTCGTCGTCCTCTATCGGGTAGCGGCTGGCGTTCAGGCTTTCCTTGATCTTGCGCAGGTGCGGCTGGAAATCCACGCCACGGCGCAGGGTCATGCCGGTAGCCAGGACATCGAGCACGGTCAGCTGAATGATGCGCGAGGTCATTGGCATGTAGATGTCGGTGTCTTCGGGCAGCGGGATATGCAGGCTCAGGCTGCAGGCGTTGGCCAGGGGCGAGCCGGCGGCAGTCAGGCCCAGTACCGAGGCACCGTTTTCGCGGGCCAGGCGTGCCACATCGACCAGTTCGCGGGTGCGCCCGGTGTAGGAAATGATCACGAACAGGTCACCGGTGTGGGCCACCGAGGCCAGCATGCGCTGCATCAGCACGTCGGCATGGGCCGATACTGCCAGGTTGAAGCGGAAGAACTTGTGCTGTGCATCGAGAGCCACCGGGGCGGAGGCGCCAAGGCCGAAAAAGTGGATTTGCCGGGCCTGGATCATCATGTCCACGGCACGGCTGACCTGCATCGGGTCCAGTTGCTGGCAGGCACTGTCGAGTGAGGCAATGGCGCTGGCGAAGATTTTCTGGGTATAGGCCGCCGGGTCATCGTCGGCCTCTACTGCGCGGCTGACATAGGCGGCGCCGCTGGCCAGGCTCTGTGCCAGTTGCAGCTTGAGCTCGGGGTAGCCGCTGACGCCGAACGAGCGGCAGAAACGGTTGACGGTCGGCTCGCTGACCTTGGCCGCCTGGGCCAGCGCAGCGATGCTGAAACGGGTGGCTTGTTGCGGGTTGAGCAGGATGACTTCGGCGACTTTGCGTTCGGCCTTGTTCAGCTCGTCGAGGCGTCCCTGGATCTGTTCCAGGAGGTTTCGCACGCGGTCCATGGGTATGTCCTTGGGTCGGGAAGACAGCCGGCTGTGGGAGCAGCAGGCTTTTTGCACGGTCGTCTATCGTACTGTCGGTGCGGTTGGTGTACCACTTGTCTGTAACACTTGTGTGTAATGTTGTGGTTTTTACTACATTTCCCCTTGAAAACCGTATGTGAAAGCGGTATTCCTAGACCAACTTTAGGAAAGAACCAACATCATGGCTGCAATCAGTGTCGAACCTTGCACCTTTGCCCTGTTTGGCGCCCTCGGCGACCTGGCGCTGCGCAAGCTGTTTCCTGCGCTGTACCAACTCGACCGCGCCAATCTGTTGCACCCGGACACCCGTCTGCTGGCGCTGGCGCGTGAGGCCGGCAGTGCGCAGGCGCACCTGGATCACATCGAAGCGCACCTGCGCCGGCATGTGCCCGAGGCCGATATCGAGCCGGTTGCACTGGGGCGCTTCCTCGCCCGGCTGAGCTACCTGCACCTGGACTTCCTGCAGCCTGAAGGCTATCAGGCGCTGGCCGAGCAGTTGCCCGGCGAGCTGCCGTTGATCGCCTACTTTGCCACCGCCGCGGCTGTATACGGTGCCATTTGCGAGAACCTCGACAAGGCCGGCCTGGTGGCGCGCACCCGGGTAGTGCTGGAAAAACCCATTGGCCACGACCTGGAGTCGTCACGCCGGGTCAACGACGCTGTCGCCCGGTTCTTCCCGGAAAGCCGGGTCTACCGTATCGACCACTACCTGGGCAAGGAGACCGTGCAGAACCTCATTGCCCTGCGGTTTGCCAACAGCCTGTTCGAAACCCAGTGGAACCAGAACTCCATCTCCCATGTGGAGATCACCGTTGCCGAAAAGGTCGGTATCGAAGGCCGCTGGGGCTACTTCGACAAGGCCGGGCAACTGCGCGACATGATTCAGAACCACTTGCTGCAGCTGCTGTGCCTGATCGCCATGGACCCGCCCAGCGACTTGTCTGCCGATGCCATCCGCGACGAAAAGGTGAAGGTGTTGAAGGCACTGGCACCGATCACGGGCGACGCCCTGAGCACCCGCGTGGTGCGTGGCCAGTACATTGCCGGCTACAGCGACGGCAAGCCGGTACCGGGCTACCTGGAAGAAGACAATGCCAACGCGCAGAGCGATACCGAAACCTTCGTCGCCCTGCGTGCCGACATTCGCAACTGGCGTTGGTCGGGCGTGCCGTTCTACCTGCGCACCGGCAAGCGCATGCCGCAGAAGCTGTCGCAGATCGTTATCCACTTCAAGGAAACCCCGCACTACATCTTCGCCCCGGAACAGCGTTTGCAGGTGGGCAACAAGCTGATCATCCGCCTGCAGCCGGATGAAGGCATTTCGTTGCGGGTGATGACCAAGGAGCAGGGGCTGGACAAGGGCATGCAACTGCGCAGTGGCCCGCTGCAACTGAATTTTTCCGATACCTGGCGCAGTGCGCGGATTCCGGATGCCTACGAGCGGCTATTGCTCGAAGTGATGCGCGGCAACCAGAACCTGTTCGTGCGCAAGGATGAAATCGAGTATGCCTGGAAGTGGTGCGACCAGTTGATCGCCGGCTGGCGTAATGCGGGCGATGCGCCCAAGCCTTACGCGGCCGGCTCCTGGGGGCCGATGAGCTCGATTGCACTGATCACACGCGATGGGAGGGCGTGGTATGGGGATATCTGAACTGAAACTGCCAGCGGTCGTGAACGTACACGAGTTGGCAAACGCCGAGGCGCTGGCCGCCACTCAGGCCCACGACGTGGCCGAGCGCCTGCGCGCGGCGGTCGCTGCCAAGGGGCAGGCCTGCGTGGTGTTGTCCGGTGGCCGCAGCCCGGTGCCCTTCCTGGAAAAACTGGCCAGCGAAGCGCTGGACTGGGCCAAGGTCACCGTCAGCCTGGCCGATGAACGCTGGGTGCCGGTAGAGCACGCCGACAGCAATGCGGGCCTGCTGGCCCGTCACCTGTTCCAGGGTAATGCAGCCAAGGCCCGCTTCATTGGCCTGTACCAGCAGGCGGAAAACCTCGACGCCGCCGCACTCATGGCCGACCAGGCGTTGGCCGAGCTGCCGCAGATCGACGTGCTGGTGCTGGGCATGGGGGACGATGGCCATACCGCTTCGCTGTTCCCGGCCAGCCCGAACTTGGAAGCAGGCCTGGACCTGGCTGGCCAACGTCGCTGCCTGCCGTTGCTGGCGCCCAGCGTGCCGCACCAGCGCCTGTCGATGACCCGCGCTTTGCTGGCCAGTGCCGGCTTTACCGCGCTGGCCGTGCAGGGCCAGGGCAAACTCGCCACCCTGCGCGCCGCGCTGGCTGGCAACGACCTTACCGAAATGCCGATTCGCGCTTTTCTTCACGCCCCCCTGGACATCTACTGGTGCCCATGAGCCAAGGATCCACAGTCATGACCACCCTTGAACGCCCACAGTCCAAGCTCTCGATGGCCGACAAAGCCGCGCGGATCGACGCCATTTGCGAAAAGGCGCGCATCCTGCCGGTAATCACCATCGCCCGTGAGGAAGACATCCTGCCGCTGGCTGACGCACTGGCTGCTGGCGGTATCCGTACCCTCGAAGTGACCTTGCGCTCACCGCTTGGGCTGAAGGCCATCGAGGTACTGCGCAAGCAGCGCCCGGAGCTCTGCGTGGGCGCCGGCACTGTTCTGGACCGCGGTATGTTCGCCGCCGTTGAAGCCGCAGGTGCACAATTTGTCGTCACCCCAGGCATTACCCCGGAGCTCCTCCAGGCCGGGGTGGACAGCGAGATCCCGCTACTGCCAGGCATCAGCACGCCGTCTGAAATCATGCTGGGGTATGCCCTGGGCTACCGTCGCTTCAAGCTGTTCCCTGCGGAAATCAGCGGTGGCGTGGCGGCGATCAAGGCGTTCGGCGGGCCTTTCGGCGATATCCGCTTCTGCCCAACCGGTGGTGTGAACCCGGCCAATGTGCGCAATTACATGGCCTTGCCCAACGTGATGTGTGTAGGGGGCACCTGGATGCTTGACAGCAGCTGGATCAAGAATGGCGATTGGGCGCGGATCGAAGCGTGCAGTGCCGAGGCGATGGCGCTAGTGGACGCCAACTGAATTTGTTGTGTGCTTTACGGCTTATGGGGCGCTTGGTCGGCGCCCCTTTTTTTGCCTGGCTTTCGTGCAGCGCCGGGTGCACCGCGTCCCCTGTGGGAGCGGGCGCGCCCGCGAAGCATCCAGCGCGGTGCATGGCACCGGCTGCGCCGGTGTTCGCGGGCACGCCCGCTCCCACAGGGCCGCGCCGGGCTTATGGATCGAGTTCTCTGCGCGACCGCGCGACCCGTAGGGCCGTGTGATCTCTCACAGGAATACCGCAGAGCTCAAAGCCTGTGCAGTCCCCTGTGGGAGATTCTATGGTTCCTGGCAAGGGTAGCCGCTGCATCTTCAGTGCCTGTGAGATTGAGCGCCGCCCGCGCGGCGCATCGCGAGCTGCGCTCGCTCCTACGTTTGTTTCGGGCCAATTATTCCTGTGGGATTTGCGCGCGAACGCCTTGGAGCATGCCTCAAAATCGCGTCGTACGAACAAGGCGGCCGCGCGCATCTGGGACAGGGGTTACTGGCCCGAAACAAACGTAGGAGCGAGCGCAGCTCGCGATGCGCCGCGCGGGCGGCGCTCGCTCTAACAGGCGCTGCATACCTTGTGGCAAACACCTGTCAGCCCTGATGCGATCCTCGTGGGAGCTGGCTTGCCAGCGATAGGGCCAGTACAAGGCCAACAAAAAAGCCCGCATCAAACGATGCGGGCTTTCTCATTCAGCAGGCAGGGCTCAGGCCGCTTTGGCTTCCTGCTGGCTCAGCGAGCGGTTCAGGGCGCTGAACAGTGCCTTGAAGCTGGCGGTGGTGATGTTTTCGTCGATACCCACACCGTGCACCGGGCGGCCACCGGCCACCCGCAATTCGATGTAGGCCGCCGCCTTGGCGTTGGTGCCAGCACCAATCGCGTGCTCGTTGTAGTCCATGATTTCCACGGCAACCGGCAGGCCGGCAACCAGGGCTTCCAGGGCGCCATTGCCCTTGCCGCGCCAGTGCAGGGTGGTTTCACCTTCGCCGGCGACTTCCACTTCCACGGCGCTATGGCCGTTTTCTTCCTGCAGGCGGTGGCTGACCAGGGCGTATGGCGCGTTGGCCTGCAGGTATTCCTTGTGCAGCAGGCTGTAGATTTGCTGAGCGGTCATTTCCAGGCCCAAACGGTCGGTTTCACCCTGCACAACCTGGCTGAACTCGATCTGCATGCGGCGCGGCAGGCTGATACCGTACTCCTGCTCGAGCAGGTAGGTGATGCCGCCTTTGCCCGACTGGCTGTTGACGCGGATGACCGCCTCGTAGCTGCGGCCGATATCGGCCGGGTCGATCGGCAGGTACGGCACTTCCCACAGCTCGCCTTCCTGCTGCTTGGCGAAGCCCTTGCGGATGGCGTCCTGGTGCGAGCCGGAGAACGCAGTGTGCACCAGGTCGCCGACATAAGGGTGGCGTGGGTGCACGGGCAGCTGGTTGCACTCTTCGACCACCTTGCGCACGCCGTCGATGTCGGAGAAGTCCAGCAGCGGGTCGATACCCTGGGTGTACAGGTTCAGTGCCAAGGTCACCAGGTCGACGTTGCCGGTCCGCTCGCCGTTGCCGAACAGGCAGCCTTCGGCGCGATCGGCGCCGGCCATCAGGCCCAGTTCGGTGGCGGCAATGCCGGTGCCACGGTCGTTGTGGCAGTGCAGGCTGATGATCACGCTGTCGCGGCGGCTGACATTGCGGCAGAACCATTCGATCTGGTCGGCGTAGATGTTCGGCGTGGAGACTTCCACGGTGGCCGGCAGGTTGAGGATGACCTTGTGCTCTGGCGTCGGGTTCCACACCTCGATGACCGCGTCGCACACTTCCTTGGCGAATTCCATTTCGGTCGCGCTGAAGGTTTCTGGCGAGTACTGGAAGGTCCAGTGGGTTTCGGGCTGCTGGGCGGCATACTTGACGAACAGCTTGGCGGCGTTCACCGCGATGTCTTTCACGCCTTGCTTGTCCTGGTTGAAGACAATGCGGCGGAACGCCGGGGAGGTGGCGTTATACAGGTGGACGATGGCCTTTTTCGCGCCACGCAGCGACTCGAAGGTGCGCGCGATCAGGTCTTCACGGGCTTGGGTGAGCACCTGGATCGTGGTGTCGTCCGGGATGTGGCCGTCTTCGATCAGGGTGCGCACGAAGTCGAAATCGGTCTGCGAGGCAGACGGGAACGCCGCTTCGATTTCCTTCACGCCCACCTGGACCAGGGTCTTCCAGAAGCGCAGTTTCTTCTCCGAATCCATCGGCTCGATCAGCGACTGGTTGCCATCACGCAAGTCGGAGCTGCACCAGATGGGCGCTGCGGTGATGGTCTTCGACGGCCAGGTGCGGTCAGGCAGGTCGATAGTCGGGAAGGCGCGGTATTTTTTCGAAGGGTCTTTGAGCATGGACATGGAAGCAATCCTTTTGTGTGCGGCCGAAATCGGGCCTGCCGAGCGATAACAAGATGAAGAGGCGAGGCGACGCGATTCAGCCTGGTAGTCGTGCGCTGACCAGGCTGAGGCTGCGATGTTGTCGGAGCAGGATGAGGGTGCTGAAGGTTTTCATGCCTTCAAACTTAACCAGTGGGGTGGGGGATGGCAAGCGTTCGGAAAAAATTGAGAGGAATGCTTAAAAAAAGCGTATGAGCGAGATTTTATGGCTGGATTCGCCCGTGGGGTTGTTCATTGTTGCGCGGTAGTTTTAGCTGGCGCAACACAGTGGAACCCCGTTGACCTATTCTCGCCTCATCGCCGGCAAGCCAGCTTCCACAGCACTGTCAAATGGCTGGAACGCTGTGGAGGCGGGGTTTGTCGACGAGGCTGGCACTGCGGTCTCAGGGCTGAAACGCCCCGATGAAAATCGCCGGATCCACCCGCGCGTCATTCAGGCTCACGTTCCAGTGCATGTGCGGCCCGGTAGCCCGCCCGGTTGAGCCCACGCGCCCGACTACCTCGCCCCGGCGCAGTTGCTGGCCCACCTGCACATCGATCTTCGACATGTGGCAGAACATGCTGATGAAGCCCTGGCCGTGGTCCACGAATACCGTACGGCCATTGAAGAAGTAATCTCCCACCAGAATCACCTTGCCATTGGCCGGGGTCTTGATGGGCGTACCTGCCGGCACCGCGAAGTCCAGCCCGGCATGCGGGTTGCGTTCCTCGCCATTGAAAAAGCGACGCACGCCGAACTTGCTCGACAACGGGCCGTTGACCGGCTTGTCGAGGATCAGGTTGCTGGGCAGGGCAGGGCTGAAGCTGCGGTAGGCCTTGATCTGCTCAGCCAGCTCGCGGTCGATGCGCTTGAGGTCGGCGGGGTTCGGGTTGACCTGGCGGGTGTTCTTCAGGGTAATGCGCTGTTCGGGGTACTTTTTGCTACCCACGCTGAACGGCAGGTTGCGCTCGCCTTGGCTGAGCACGGCAGTACCCGGCTTCTGGGTCAGCGGGATTCCGACAATGGCCAACCAGTTGTCCTGCTCCTTGACCACCAGCACCGGCTTGCCGTCGAAGCGCGCTTCGGGGGCGCTGGCGGCAGGGCCGAGGTTGACCACCGCCACGCCGCCGGGCACCGGCTTGTTCAGCGCACGCGTGATGTAACTGGCCTGGGCGCCGCCGGCCAGCAGTAACAGGGAAAGGGCGAACAGGGAGGCAAGCAGGCGGGGCATGTGTCAGTCCAATAGCGAAAGGGTGACCGGAGTCAGGTGATTGTCTTCCACGCGCACCAGCAGCTCGCCCTGGTCCAGGCGTGCCGTAAGGCGTTGGCCGTTGCGGGTCTGTTCGGCGCTGCGAATCGCCTGGCCCTGGTCGTCGAGCAGGATGCTGTAGCCGCGCGCCAGTGTGGCCAGCGGGCTGACCACCTGCAGCGTCTGCAGCTGGGCCTGGAAGCGCTGGCGGCGGTCCTTGAGCAGTTCACGCATGGCCCGTGGCAGGCGCTCGGCCAGGCTGTCCAGGCGCTGGGCCAGCAGTTTCAGGTTGCGCCCCGGGTGTTGCGCAGCCAGGCGGGTTTCTGCCCGCGCCAAACGCTCACGGCGCTGGTTGAGGCTGAGCAGGAACGCCCGGCGCAGGCGCATGTCCAGGTCGTCCAGGCGCTGGGCCTGCTGGCGCAAGCGCTCGCCTGGGTGGCGCAGGCGCCTGGTCAGCGAGTCCAGGCGCAGGCGGTCATGGCTCAGGCGGTTCTGCATGCGCAGCAACAAGCGCCGCTGCAGCCCATCCAGGCGTTGGCGAATGCCACTGCTGTCGGGCGCCAGCAACTCTGCGGCGGCAGACGGAGTGGGGGCGCGCACGTCTGCCACGAAGTCGCTGATGGACACATCGGTCTCGTGACCCACGGCGCTGACTATCGGTGTGACGCAGGCAGCCACGGCGCGGGCCACGGCTTCTTCGTTGAAGCACCACAGGTCTTCCAGCGAGCCGCCACCACGGGCCAGGATCAGCGCATCGAAGCCAAGGCCGTCGGCCAGGCGGATGGCACGCACGATCTGGGCGATGGCCTCGCGGCCCTGTACCGCCGTGGGAATCAGGTTCAGTTCCACCTGCGGGGCGCGGCGGCCGAACACACTGATGATGTCGCGGATCACCGCGCCGGTGGGGGAGGTGATGACACCAATGCGTTGCGGGTGGGCAGGCAAGGGTTTCTTGCGTTCGGCGCTGAACAGCCCTTCGGCACCGAGCTTTTCCTTCAAGGCCTCGAATGCCAGGCGCAGCGCGCCATCCCCCGCCGGCTCGACGGTGTCGAGAATCAGCTGATAATCACCCCGGCCCTCGAACAGCGAAACCTTGCCCCGCACCCGCACCGCCAGGCCATCGCGCAGCGCTTGGCGCACCCGCGTGGCGCTCTGCCGGAACAGGGCGCAGCGTACCTGGGCACCGCTGTCCTTGAGTGTGAAGTACATGTGGCCAGACGCCGGGCGGGCGAGGTTGGAAATCTCGCCTTCCACCCACACGCTGCGGAATACGTCCTCGAGCAGCACGCGGGCGCGGCCGTTGAGTTGGCTGACCGTCAGGACCTCGCGGTCCAGGCCGAGTCGTTCGAAAGGGTCTCTGATCATGGCCGGCATCATACCCTACCGGGCGTTGCGGGCTAGCCGTGATCTTTCATCGCGGCCACGAACTGGCGCACCAACTGCTCTGCATCGCGCCGGCACGCCAGGGCCACGGTGCTTTCCCGGCCCCCCTCCAGGGTGACGAAACTGACCGAGGCCGGCGCAATGTCGCGCATGCATTGCGGCAGCAACGCCACGCCAAAACCTGCCTGGATCAGCTGCAACTGGGTCGTTTTGCGCGACAGCACCTGCGCCGCCTGCGGGAAAAAGCCCGCATCCATGCACAACGAGGCTGCCAGGTAGCTCAGCCCGCCGCGCTCACGGTGCGGAATGGAAATGAAGCGCTCGTCGCGCAACTGCTGCAGCGCCACCTGCGCCACACCGGCCAACGGATGCCCGGCCGCCACCGCAAGCAGCACGGGCTCGCTGAACAGTTCATGCAGCACCACGCCTTCATGCTGGCGAAGCACCGGCAAGCGCAACAGGCCGATATCCAGCCGCCCCGCCGCGATGTCTTCCAGTTGGGCCTCCGACGACTGCTGGGCGATGTCCAGTGCAACCCCCGGGTTAGCGTGCAGGTAACCGCTCAAACGCGCCAGCAGCGGGCCGGTCAACGGGACGGTGCTGGAGTGGTTCAGGCGCAAGCTGCCTTGCAACCCTTGGCCAATATCGCGGGTCACCCGCTCTGCCTGCGCCAGGTCGGCCAGCAGGCGCCGTGCCCGCTCCAGCAACGCCTGGCCGGCCGGGGTCAGGCGCGGCAGGCGGGCGGTGCGCTCGAACAATGCGGTGCCCAGTTGCTGCTCCAACTCCTTGATCTGCCGGCTGAGTGCCGACTGCGCGATGAACAGGCGTTCAGCGGCACCGCTGAAGCTGCCGCACTCGGCGATTTCCACGAAGTAACGCAACTGGCGGATGGACGTCATGTCATGCCTTTTCGAGATGGCTTTGGCGATAAAGCCATATTAGTCGGCATGGCTCTCAGCTGGCTAACCTTTG
The DNA here is from genome assembly GCF_003205245.1 of Pseudomonas sp. MB-090624. Lineage (NCBI taxonomy): Bacteria > Pseudomonadati > Pseudomonadota > Gammaproteobacteria > Pseudomonadales > Pseudomonadaceae > Pseudomonas > Pseudomonas sp. MB-090624. The sequence continues at coordinate 37,706 of NZ_QJRK01000041.1, forward strand.
CCTATGCTCCCTGGAACTGCTGCCATGCTCACTGAACTGTCGCTCACCGGCCTTGACTGGCTGCCCATCCTGCTCGGCGTCGGCGTGGCCTACGTCGTCTTTGGCATTGCCGGTTTCGGCACGGCCCTGGTGGCGGGCCCGGTGCTGATCCATTTCATGCCGTTGTCACGGATCATCCCGCTGCTGGTGTTGCTCGATTTTGTCGCCGCCTTCGGCAACCTGCTGCCTTCGCGCCGTGATGTGGTGCGCGGCGAGTTGCTGCGGCTGTCGCCGTTCATGGCCCTGGGCTGCACGTTGGGCGTGGTGTTCCTGCTGCGTTTGCAGTCTGACGTGCTGTTGCTGTTGATGGGCCTGTTCGTTACGGCCTACGCGCTGTATAGCCTGGCGGTCAGAGTACGGCCGGCGAACCTGTCGGGTTTCTGGGCAGTGCCAATGGGTACGGCAGGCGGGCTGTTCGGGGCGCTGTTCGGCAGCGGCGGTTTTCTCTATGCGCTGTACCTGAGTGCACGCCTGGAACGAAAGGAACAGGTGCGCGCCACCCAGAGCGCGCTGATCAGCTGCAGCACGGTGGTGCGCCTGGCATTGTTCCTGGTCGCCGGTGTTTACGCCGACCAGAGCCTGCTCTTGCTGGCTGCATGCCTGCTGCCGGTCATGTTCATCGGCTTGTGGGTCGGCCGTGGGCTGACCCACAGGCTGTCGCGCGAAGCCTTTGTGCGCCTGGTCACCTGGCTGGTGCTGGCCAGCGGCTTGGCGCTGATCGGTCGCTACCTCGGCGCCTGAGCGGTAGAATTGCGCCCTTACCGCAGTTTTGCAGGCTTGTACCGTTCATGAACACCCAGAGCATTATCGTTCCCAAGCTGTCTACCGTGCCGGTGCACGAAGCCCGCGCCCGTGCCATCGTGCGTTGGCTGGTACGCGAGAAAGTGGTCGAGGAGCAGCTGAGCACCTGTGGCCGTACCGGCAACCGCATGGGCCACGCCCTGGCGGCAGGCGCCCGCAAGGTGGCCCTGCGGCCTGAGTTGTTGCCTTTTGGCGAGCAGGCCAACGGCCTGGAAGTGATGCTCAAGCGTTGCATCTATACCCCCACCGAAGGGTTTCTTGAAGAAGCCGGCTGCCCGCAGTGCCGGCGCGAGGTGGGCGAGCCGCTGTTCGAAAGCCTGGAAGAATGGATGCCGGCGGTCAGTGACAACTTCACCTGCCCGCTGTGCGGCTTCGAAGATGACATCAATGGCTTCATTTACCTGCAGCCATGTGCCTTTTCCAACCTGGGGTTCATCTTCAACAACTGGGGCGAGGCCGGGTTTACCCAGGCCTTTCTCGACAGCTTCGCCGACTGGCTCGACCAGCCGGTGACGGTGGTGCAAGTCAGCTGCAAGCCTTGAGTCGCAAGCTTCAAGAAAAAGCGGCCTGTATGCCTGACGACTCTCGTAGCTTGCCGCTTGTAACTTGAAGCTTGATTTACATTGAGCGGCGCGCCGTGCATGAGTATAATGGCGCGCTTCCATTTTTCCCGCCCGGGAGCCCCCGCGATGCTGCGTATCAGCCAAGAAGCCCTGACCTTCGACGATATCCTCCTTGTACCTGGCTATTCCGAGGTACTGCCCAATGAAGTCAGTCTCAAGACCCGTTTGACTCGTGGCATCGAGCTGAACATTCCGCTGGTTTCCGCCGCCATGGATACCGTGACCGAAGCGCGCCTGGCCATTGCCATGGCTCAGGAAGGCGGCATCGGCATCATCCACAAGAACATGACCATCGAGCAGCAGGCCGGCGAAGTTCGCAAGGTCAAGAAGTTCGAGGCTGGCGTGGTCAAGGACCCGATCACCATCGACGCCGACGCTACCGTGCGCGACCTGTTCGAGCTGACCCGCCTGAACAACATCTCCGGCGTGCCAGTGCTGGCCAACGGTGACCTGGTCGGCATCGTCACTTCCCGTGACGTGCGCTTCGAAAACCGCCTGGACGCCAAGGTCCGCGACGTGATGACGCCAAAAGAGCGCCTGGTCACGGTGCGCGAAGGCGCCGACAAGAACGAAGTGCGCGAGCTGCTGCACAAGCACCGCCTGGAAAAAGTCCTGATCGTTGACGACAAGTTCAACCTCAAGGGCATGATGACCGTCAAGGACATCGAAAAGGCCAAGGCCTACCCGCTGGCCAGCAAGGACGACCAAGGTCGCCTGCGCGTCGGCGCTGCCGTCGGCACTGGCAAGGACACCGGCGAGCGCGTAGCCGCCCTGGTTGCTGCCGGGGTTGACGTGGTGGTGGTCGACACTGCCCACGGTCACTCCAAAGGTGTGATCGACCGCGTGCGCTGGGTGAAGGAAACCTACCCGCAGGTGCAGGTGATCGGCGGCAACATCGCCACCGGCGCTGCGGCCAAGGCCCTGGCCGAAGCCGGCGCTGACGCGGTCAAGGTCGGTATCGGCCCGGGCTCTATCTGCACCACCCGTATCGTTGCAGGCGTCGGCGTGCCACAAATCAGCGCCATCGCCAACGTTGCCGCTGCACTGGAAGGCACCGGTGTGCCACTGATCGCCGACGGCGGCATCCGCTTCTCCGGTGACCTGTCCAAGGCCATCGTAGCCGGTGCTTCCTGCGTGATGATGGGTTCGATGTTCGCCGGTACCGAAGAGGCGCCAGGTGAAGTCGAGCTGTTCCAGGGCCGTTCCTACAAAGCCTACCGCGGCATGGGCTCGCTGGGTGCCATGGCACAGGCGCAAGGCTCGTCCGACCGTTACTTCCAGGACTCCTCGGCCGGTGCCGAGAAGCTGGTACCGGAAGGCATCGAAGGCCGTGTGCCGTACAAAGGTGCGCTGGCGGCGATCATCCACCAGCTGATGGGCGGCCTGCGTTCGTCCATGGGCTACACCGGCAGCGCAACCATCGAAGAGATGCGCACCAAGCCGGAGTTCGTACGCATCACCGGCGCCGGCATGGCCGAGTCCCACGTGCATGACGTGCAGATCACCAAAGAAGCCCCTAACTACCGCGTCGGCTAACGCCACCAGTGGTAAGCGACAAGCTTCAAGCTACAAGCGGTAGTTGCGCTGCAGCGACTACCGCGTTCTCCCCGATCAACTTGCAGCTTGCGGCTTGACGCTTGCAACTGCATCAGAGATTGAGTCATGGCCCTCGACATTCACGCTCACCGCATCCTGATCCTCGATTTCGGTTCCCAGTACACCCAGCTGATTGCCCGCCGCGTGCGCGAGATCGGCGTGTACTGCGAGCTGCACCCGTTCGACATGGACGATGAAGCGATCCGCGAATTCAACCCGCGCGGCATCATCCTCGCCGGCGGCCCCGAGTCGGTCCACGAAGCCAACAGCCCGCGCGCGCCGCAGGCAGTGTTCGACCTGAACGTGCCGGTGCTGGGCATCTGCTACGGCATGCAGACCATGGCCGAACAGATGGGCGGCAAGGTCGAAGGTTCCGACCTGCGTGAGTTCGGTTATGCCCGCGTGGACGTGGTCGGCAAGAGCCGCCTGCTCGACGGCATCGAAGATCACATCGACGCTGACGGCGTACTGGGCCTGGACGTGTGGATGAGCCACGGCGACAAGGTCACCCAGATGCCGGGCAATTTCCATGTATTGGCCAGCACCCCAAGCTGCCCGATCGCCGGCATGTTCGACGACACCCGCGGCTATTACGGCGTGCAGTTCCACCCGGAAGTGACCCACACCAAGCAGGGCGGTCGCATCCTGTCCCGCTTCGTGCAGGACATCTGTGGCTGCGAGGCCCTGTGGACCCCATCCAACATCGTTGAAGACGCCATCGCCCAGGTGCGTGCACAAGTGGGTTCGGCCAACGTCCTGCTGGGCCTGTCTGGCGGCGTCGACAGCTCGGTGGTTGCCGCGCTGCTGCACCGCGCCATCGGCGACCAGCTGACCTGCGTATTTGTCGACAACGGCCTGCTGCGCCTGCACGAAGGTGACCAGGTGATGGCCATGTTCAAGGAGAACATGGGCGTCAAGGTCATTCGCGCCGACGCTGAAAAGCAGTTCCTCGACAACCTGGAAGGCGAAGCCGACCCGGAGAAGAAGCGCAAGATCATCGGCCGCACCTTCATCGACGTGTTCGATGCCGAGGCCAGCAAGCTGGAAAACATCCAGTTTCTTGCCCAGGGCACCATCTACCCGGACGTGATCGAGTCGGCTGGCGCCAAGAGCGGCAAGGCCCACGTGATCAAGTCGCACCACAACGTCGGTGGCCTGCCGGAGGAAATGAACCTCAAGCTGGTCGAGCCGCTGCGTGAACTGTTCAAGGACGAAGTGCGCAAGATCGGCCTGGAGCTGGGCCTGCCGTACGACATGGTCTACCGCCACCCGTTCCCGGGCCCGGGCCTGGGTGTGCGTATCCTCGGTGAAGTGAAAAAGGAATACGCCGACATCCTGCGTCGTGCCGACCACATCTTCATCGAAGAGCTGCGCAAAGCCGACTGGTACCACAAGACCAGCCAGGCCTTCGTGGTGTTCCAGCCGGTCAAGTCGGTCGGCGTCGTCGGCGACGGCCGTCGCTACGCCTGGGTCGTGGCCCTGCGTGCCGTGGAGACCGTGGACTTCATGACTGCGCGTTGGGCACACCTGCCGTACGAGCTGCTGGAAACCGTCAGCGGCCGTATCATCAATGAAATCGACGGCATCTCGCGCGTGACCTATGACGTGTCGAGCAAGCCGCCGGCGACGATTGAGTGGGAATGATCCCTCTCTGGCGTTGAACGAAAAGGGCCGCATTGCAGGCCCTTTTCTTTTGCCTGGGAAAACCTGCTATTCGCTGCCAGGCGGGTGGCCGAAATAGGCCTTGTAGGCATGGCAGAAATTGGCAGGGTTGGCATAACCGACATGGTAGGCCACCTGCGACACCTGCCAGCGCCTTTCCAGCAGCAGGGTGCGGGCCTGCTCCAGGCGTTGCTGGCGCACGTACTGCAGCATTGGCCGGCCGAATTCGTCGCGGAACGCCCGGCGCAAGGTGGTCTCGCCCACGCCCAGTTGGCGTGCAAGGCTGGCGGCGGTGGGTGGGGTGGCCAGTTGGGTGTCGAGCAGGCGCCGCGCTTCGATGGCCAGGTCGCGCAGCCCGCGGTCCGGGTTTTTCTTGCCCTGTGCAGGGCCTATCAAGTGGCGCGCCAGCTCCAGCACCACGGCCACGCTCAGGCTTTCGCAATGCAGGCGCCGTAGCCCACCGGTATAGGGTGACAGGTAAAGCTGCTGCAGCAAGCGGCTGACGGCGGGGCATTGGGGGAGTTGATCGAAGCGCATGCCGTCTGCGGTCAAGGCCAGCAGGGGTAGCAATTGCGCATCGTCCCGCGCCAGCTCATGCAGGTAGTCGCCGGCAATGCGCACGCCAGCCATGCGCGCATGGCTGTCTGCAGGCAACTGGTCCTGCGCTTCCAGGCTTTCGCCCAGGCCCAGCAGGTGCAAGTGGCCGGGGGCGTAATGGTTGAGCGTGCCGTCGACCTTGTGCTGCCAGGCACCGTCGAACACGTGGACGATGCACAGGCTTTGCGGCAGCAGTTTGTCGATGTGCAACGGTTCGGGAAACTGCAGGTTGCAATCGAAGTACTGCAGCCCCGCGTGCACGGTCTGCGCCCGATAATGCCCGGTTGCACGCCCCATGATCTGCGCCTTGCCGCTGTCCAGCACGCCGGCGTCGGCGAGCGAGCCGGGGCTGTCGAAGGAAAAGGAGGTGTCCAGGTAGGGGCTGGTCGATCGCATGGGCGCTACGTCCTTGGTTGGCGGCGGCATGAGCGTAAATGGTAACGCGCGCACATTTTTGGCAACAGCCATTGTGCGCGGCGGCCCATCTTTTGTGCGAACCGGCCACAGGGGTTGGCAGTGCCGGCGTAGCTGTCTTCAATGATCGATCGTTTCGCATCATGGTGGAAAAAATGTTCGCTTATCGTAAATGGGCTGCCTTGCTGGTGGCATCGCTCACGCTTTGGCTAGGCCAGGCACATGCCGAACAACGGCCTGCAGTAGCCGAACAGGTCAAGGCCTATATGGGCACCGAGGGCGTCAAGGTATGGACGCTGCGCATTGGCGAGCGGTCCGCCAATGAGGCGCTGGTCCAGGTCGAAGGCGTCGATCACGACTGGAACATGCGCATTCAGAAAATGCAGGTCGAGAAAACCGCCAAGGACACCCGCTACTGGACGACGGTCGATGGCAACAAGTTTGTCGTGTTGATCGTGCAGGGCGGCTGGGGCGGCGAGCTCTACCTGCCGGGTGAGCCGCAACCGTTGCCGGTTGGCTACTCCGAGGGGCTGTCGCGCCAAGGTGATGCGCAGGCTTTTCTGACCGATTACCTGGCCAAGCAGCAGTGAACGGGGAGCACATCTGATCATGGCTAACCCCGACGATCCGCTGGCCGACCTTTCCGGCGCGCTTGGCGAAGACTATGAGCAAGCCCGTGCCGCCCAGCGCGAGCGGGTGGTTGCCGAACTCAAACAGGTAATCGAGCGCGTCCCGGAGCAAAGCGAATTCACCAACTCCCGGCGTTACAAGGTCTGGGGGCCGATACTGCTGGTGGGCGCCCTGATTCTGCTGGTCACCACGTTCAACCCGCAACGCCTGGGCGCGGTCGCATTGGTGCTGTTCGTGGTGTGCATGGCGGCAGCGGTGACCTGGCAGCACCGCAACGCGGGCACGCAGGTGTTCATGCGCCTGACTCGCCGACAGCTGTTCGTCGATACCCTGGACGCCCCTGTCGACATGGCAGAAGTCGAGGACATCGCGGTCAAGGACGAAGGCCTGGTCATGGTACAGACGCTGGAGATGAGCAGCGAAGCTGCGCTGCCTAAGCATCGCGTGGTCAAGCTGCAGTTTTTCGGAAACCAGGCGATGGCCCTGAAAAAGCCGCGACCGCAGATTCGCATCATGTCTGCCGGCCTGGCCTTGAAGGGTCGCAAGCTGGGGAACGACGAAGTGCTCGAGCTGTTGGCGGCCTACCGCAATGCGGCCCATGCCCAACGGCAACTGGAGTTGATGCAGGTAGATGTATAGCGGGGCGCTGCAATGAGGCGCCTGGCTTGGGGCCTGGTCATGCTGCTGTTGCCGTTGCTGCTGGTCGGCTGGGGCGGCGTGCAGCAATGGCGGGCCGAGACGGCGCAAGAGCAGGCGGGGATCATCCGGCAGTGGCTGGCAACGCCCAGCGAGGACTTGTTGCGCACACTGCCTTGGGCGGCGCGCAAGGAACTGGCAGGGCGCCTGGACACGCGTGAAGTGCTGCAACGGCAGTTGGATGAGCTCGATACCGACCGCCACTGGCTTAGCGTGCGTAGAACGCTGGCCGGTGTCGGCGGCTGGCTGGCATGGGGCGCGCTGGTCGCTGGCATCGGCGCTTGGCTCAGGCTCAGGTATGACGCCTGGCGGGCCTTGCGCTCGGCGCATTACCTGCACCAGCGCATGACCGCCAGCTGGCGGGTGCTGGGGCGTTGGCTAAGCGTCTACATGGGGCTGCTGGCTGGCTCGCTGGGCCTTCTGCTGCTGTATGAAGTCAGCGCTGGCTTCAGCCATGCGGCACAGGGCGGGGTTACCGTGCTGATCGTGGTGCTGCCGCTAGCGTCATTACTGCTCGTGTGCCTGCGTACCGCCTGGCGAATGCGCCAGCAATGGCCGCGCATCGGGGCGTCGAAGGCGAGCTTTCTCGGCCGACAGCTTCACCGTCATGGAGCTCCGGCGCTCTGGCAATGGGTTGAGGGCCTGGCCACGCAGTTGCGTGCGCCAGTACCGGACAATATCGTGGTCGGCATCGACCAAAGCTTTTTCGTCACCAGCGTTCCAGTCGTGCTGCAGCCCTGTCAGTCGGTACTCAATGGCCGAACCTTGTACCTGTCGTTACCGTGTCTCGGCGCCTTGAGCCAGCGGGAAGCCGCCGCGATCATTGGCCATGAGCTTGGCCATTTTCGCAGCCGCGACACGGAGCAGGGCAGTGCGACCAACGCACGCTTCAGCTTGATGTGCGCCCAGTTCTCGACCCTGGTCGACGCTGAGCGCGGCGCCGCCTGGGTCGCTCGCCCGGTGGTATGGGCAGCCGGTCAGTTCCTGCACCATTTTCAGGTCGCGGTCCATCACTGGGGGCGCGAGCAGGAATTGCTGGCTGACCGGGCCGGTGCCGAAGTGGCCGGGCCGGAGCTGTTCATGCAGGCGTTGTTGCGGGCGATCGCCCTGGGCGGCGTGGTCGATGCCTTGCTGCACGAGTGTGGCGGCCAAGGCCTGCTGGCAGCGCTGCCCCGGCATTTGCAGCGCGTGCCGTTGCGCCTGGATGAGGACGTGCTGGGCCTGACCATGCCCCATCCATTCGACTCCCATCCGCCACTGGCTGCGCGCCTCGACAACCTTCGCGTCAGGCTGGACGGTGCACTGCTGCAGGCTGCCATGCGCCAACCTGGCGACCATGACCGGCAGTGGTTCAATCAGTTGTGTGGCGGCGCCGTGGAAGCGGAACGCCAGGGTCTCTAGAGACTTCACTTAATATTTCCCATTTGCAGGTGTATCGTATTCGCCCTTCATCGTCAGCCGAGGCTGGCAGCTTGATCGCACCGAACACGAGGTACCCGCACCGATGTCCTTCACCCGTCGACAAATGCTCAAGGGCCTGACCGGCCTGGTTGTGGTTGGCCTGGGCGCCGGTGGCGCGGCGCGTTACTGGCTGGGCAAGGTCGAGGACGACAACGCCGGCCATGACTACGAGCTGATCGCCGCGCCGCTTGACGTCGAGCTGGTGCCGGGCTTCAAGACCGAGGCCTGGGCGTTCGGGCCGTCAGCACCGGGCACCGAATTGCGTGTGCGCCAAGGCACCTGGCTGCGGGTGCGCTTCATCAACCACCTGCCGGTGGAAACCACCATCCACTGGCACGGTATCCGCCTGCCGCTGGAAATGGACGGCGTGCCTTATGTGTCGCAACTGCCGGTCAAGCCAGGCGAGTACTTCGACTACAAGTTCCGCGTACCGGATGCGGGCAGCTACTGGTACCACCCTCATGTCAGCAGTTCCGAAGAGCTGGGCCGTGGCCTGGTCGGCCCGCTGATCGTCGAGGAGCGCGAGCCCACCGGCTTCCGGCATGAGCGCACACTCAGCCTGAAGAACTGGCACGTGGACGAGGAGGGTGGCTGGCTGCCGTTCAGTATCCCGCGCGAGGCCGCGCGCAACGGCACCGCCGGGCGCCTGATCACCATCAATGGCCAGGCCGACGCGGTCACCGAACTGCCGGCCGGGCAGGTGGTGCGCGTGCGTCTGCTGAACCTGGACAACACCTGGACTTACCGGGTGAACCTCAAGGGCAACTGCGAGGCCCGGATCTACGCGCTCGATGGTAACCCGGTGACCCCTCGCCCCCTGGAGGACGAGTACTGGCTCGGCCCTGGGATGCGCATCTGCCTGGCTATCCGCATTCCCCAGGCGGGGGAGGAAATCTCCCTGCGCGATGGCTTCGTGCGCCTGGGCACCCTGCGCTCGGTGGCCAGTACCGATGCCCCGGGGGACTGGCCGCCAGCGCTGCCGGCCAACCCGATAGCCGAACCGGACCTGGAGAATGCCGAAAAGCTCAACTTCAATTTCGAATGGGCGGCGAAGGTTTCGGTCACCTCCGACCAGGACAAGCCACCGAGCCTTTGGCAAATCAACGGCCAAGCCTGGGACATCACCGACAAGACCTGCGCCGACCGCCCCATCGCCACGCTGCAAAAAGGCAAAAGCTACATCTTCGAGTTGAAGAACATGACCCAGTACCAGCACCCGATCCACCTGCATGGCATGAGTTTCAAGGTGATCGCCTCCAACCGGCACGACATCAAGGAACCGTGGTTCACCGACACCTACCTGCTGGGCAAGAACGAGCGCGCGCAGGTGGCCCTGGTGGCGGATAACCCGGGCACCTGGATGTTCCACTGCCACGTCATCGACCACATGGAAACCGGCCTGATGGCCGCTATCGCGGTGGTGTGATGCGCCCGCAGATCATCGATCGCAGCCGCGATCAGGAATTCATGCGCCTGGCGTTGTCCCTGGCAGCCGAGGGTGCAGCGCTGGGCGAGGTACCGGTGGGGGCCGTGCTGGTGCAGCATGGCCAGGTGATTGGCCAGGGCTTCAACCGGCCGATCATCGACAGCGACCCCAGTGCCCATGCCGAGATGGTGGCGATTCGGGCGGCGGCCAAGGCGGCCAGCAACTACCGCCTGCCAGGCAGCACCCTGTACGTCACGCTGGAACCGTGCAGCATGTGTGCAGGCCTGATCGTACATTCACGGGTGATGCGGGTGGTGTTTGGCGCGCTGGAGCCCAAGGCGGGGATCGTGCAAAGCCAGGGGCAGTTCTTCGGCCAGGGCTTTCTCAACCACCGGGTGATGGTGGAGGGCGGGGTGCTGGCGCAGGAGTGTGGGCAGATCCTCAGCGACTTCTTCAAGGCCCGCCGGGCCAAGGGCTAGCCTGGGCCGGCCTGTTCGCGGGCACGCCCGCTCCCACAGGAATGCCAGCCCCTCAGGCTTGTGGTGGACCTGTGGGAGCGGGCGTGCCCGCGAACAGGCCGCTACAGGCTCACATCGGCGGTGACTGGTCCGCAGGCTTGTCCTTGTTCACACCAGGCACATGCAGGTTGCCTTCGGCGACCTGGCCTTCGAGCTGCGGTTGGGTGACCCAGGTGAGGATGTCGTAGTAGCGGCGGATGTTGGCCACGAAATGCACAGGCTCGCCACCGCGGGCATAGCCGTACTTGGTCTGCCGGTACCACTGTTTCTGCGACAGGCGCGGCAGCATCTTCTTCACGTCCAGCCACTTGTTCGGGTTGAGCTTTTCGCGCTTGGCCAGGGTACGGGCGTCTTCCAGGTGGCCGCTGCCGACGTTGTAGGCAGCCAGGGCGAACCAGGTGCGGTCGGGCTCCTTGATGCTGTCGTCGAGCTCTTCCTTGATTTTCATGAAGTACTTGGCGCCCCCCTGGATGCTCTGCCGCGGGTCCAGGCGGTTGGATACGCCCATCGCCTGGGCAGTGCGCTGGGTCAGCATCATCAGGCCGCGTACGCCGGTCTTGGAGGTAACCTCCGGTTGCCACATCGATTCCTGGTAACCAATGGCGGCCAGCAGGCGCCAGTCCACCTGCTCGACCTTGGCGTAGCTCTTGAAGTGCTTCTCGTACTTGGGCAGACGCTGCTGCAGATGCTGGGCGAAGGTGTAGGCGCCCACGTAGCCCAGAACATCGACATGGCCGTAGTAGCGGTCCTTCAAGCGCTGCAGGGTGCCGTTTTTCTGCGCCTTGTCGAGGAATTCATTGATTTCGTTGAGCAGGCTGTTGTCTTCACCGGCCGCGACTGCCCAGCGTTGATCACGGGTATCGCCCACGTCGAAGGCAACCCGCACGTTGGGGAAGTACACCTGGTTCATCGCCAGTTCGTTGGAGTCGACCAGGGTCAGGTCGATCTGGCCTTCGTCGACCATGCGCAGCAGGTCGACCACCTCGACCGCGTCGGACTCTTCATATTCCAGGCCTGGGTTCTGCTTTTTCAGCTCGGCCAGAAGGTCGGCATGGCTGCTGCCCTTGAGCACCATGATTTTCTTGCCGACCAGGCCCTTGGCGTCGGTCGGGCGTGGGCGGCCGTTGCGATAGACCACCTGCGGGGTGACTTCCAGGTAGGGATGCGAGTATTTCACCTGGGCCTTGCGCCGTTCACTGCTGACCAGGCCGGCCGCGGCCAGCACCGGGCCGGCGGGCTTGCCGAGCGAATCGTACAGTTCGTCGAGGTTGTCGGCAGTTTCGATCTGCAGTTTTACGCCGAGATCATCGGCGAAATGCTGGACAAGTTCGTACTCGAAGCCGGTTTCGCCGTTGCGGTCCTGGAAGTAGGTGGCCGGGCTGTTGCGGGTGATCACGCGCAGCACGCCGTCCTCCTTCACGCGCTCGAGGGTGCTGGGTTTTTCAACGCAGGCACCGAGCAGCAGAAAGAGTCCGGTTGCGAGGAGCCATTTGGCGCAACGCTGGCGCAAAGCAGTGTGGGCGAACATAGCTTGCAGTATACGCAAAGGACCGGCGCAACCATATCTCGACAACTGTTAGGTTGTCTGGTAGCGGATTATGTGCTGCAAGCTTCAAGCTGCAAGCCACAAGAAAAAGCAGCCGGGCAGGGCATGTTTTTTTCTTGTGGCTTGCAGCTTACGGCTTGTCGCTTTTTTTTGACCCCAAAGTCCGGTTCCGCCGCCCGGCAGCCATGGCTTAGAGCGGGTGCCGAAAGCCAACGATTTAGGCTAGAATGCACGGCCTCTAAGCACACCCCTTCCTGAGGCTGTCCCGACGATGTTGATCCTGCGCGGCGCTCCTGCCCTTTCTGCCTTTCGCCACGGTAAATTACTCGAGCAACTGAGCCAGAAAGTCCCCGCTGTTACTGGTTTGTATGCCGAATTTGCCCACTTCGCCGATGTTGAAGGCGAACTGACCGCCGACCAGCAGCAGGTGCTGGGCCGTCTGCTCAAGTACGGCCCGAGCGTGCCGGTACAGGAGCCGAGCGGCCGCCTGTTCCTGGTCGTACCGCGCCTGGGCACCATCTCGCCATGGGCCAGCAAGGCCAGCGACATCGCTCACAACTGCGGCCTGCAGGCAATCCAGCGCCTGGAGCGTGGTATCGCCTACTACGTTGCCGGCAACCTGAGCGACGCTGACGCCGGCCTGATCGCCGCCGAACTGCACGACCGCATGACCCAGCGCGTGCTCGGCCAGTTGGAGCAGGCCGCTGACATGTTCAGCCACGCCCAGCCCAAGCCGATGACCTCTGTCGATATTCTCGGCGGCGGCCGCGACGCGCTGGCCAAGGCTAACATCGACCTCGGCCTGGCCCTGGCCGAAGACGAAATCGACTACCTGGTCAATGCCTTCCAGGGCCTCAAGCGCAACCCGAACGACATCGAACTGATGATGTTCGCCCAGGCCAACTCCGAGCACTGCCGCCACAAGATCTTCAACGCCAGTTGGGACATCGACGGCCAGGCGCAGGAAAAAAGCCTGTTCGGCATGATCAAGAACACCTACCAGATGCACAACGAAGGTGTGCTGTCTGCGTACAAGGACAACGCCTCGGTGATCGTCGGCAACGTTGCCGGGCGCTTCTTCCCGAACCCTGAAACCCGCCAGTACGGCGCGGTGCAGGAGCCGGTGCACATCCTCATGAAGGTGGAAACCCACAACCACCCGACCGCCATCGCCCCGTTCTCCGGTGCGTCCACCGGCTCGGGTGGCGAAATCCGTGACGAAGGTGCTACTGGCCGAGGCGCCAAGCCCAAGGCGGGCCTGACCGGTTTCACCGTGTCCAACCTGCGCATTCCGGGCTTCGAGCAGCCCTGGGAGCAGGCCTACGGCAAGCCAGAGCGCATCGTCGACGCCCTCGACATCATGATCGAAGGCCCATTGGGCGGTGCTGCTTTCAACAACGAATTCGGTCGCCCGGCGCTGACCGGCTACTTCCGTACCTTCGAGCAGGCCATCAACACCCCGCACGGTGAAGAAGTACGCGGTTACCACAAGCCGATCATGCTCGCAGGCGGCATGGGCAACATCCGTGAAGACCACGTGCAGAAGGGCGAGATCACGGTCGGCGCCAAGCTCATCGTGCTCGGCGGCCCGGCCATGCTGATCGGCCTGGGCGGCGGCGCTGCGTCGTCGGTGGCCACCGGCGCCAGCTCCGCTGACCTGGACTTCGCCTCGGTACAGCGTGAAAACCCTGAAATGGAGCGCCGTTGCCAGGAGGTCATCGACCGCTGCTGGCAACTGGGCGATGCCAACCCTATCGCCTTCATCCACGACGTGGGCGCCGGCGGCATCTCCAACGCCTTCCCGGAGCTGGTCAACGACGGTGGCCGTGGTGGCCGCTTCGAGCTGCGCAACGTGCCCAACGACGAGCCGGGCATGGCCCCGCACGAAATCTGGAGCAACGAGTCGCAGGAGCGTTACGTGTTGGCCGTCAGCGCCGTCGACTTCGAGCGCTTCAAGGCCATTTGCGAGCGCGAGCGTTGCCCGTTTGCCGTGGTCGGTGAAGCCACCGAAGAAAAGCACCTGACCGTCAGCGACAGCCACTTCGGCAACACCCCGGTGGACATGCCCCTCGACGTGCTGCTGGGCAAGCCGCCGCGCATGCACCGTTCGGTCACCCGTGAAGCCGAGCTGGGCGATGATTTCGACCCAAGCGAGCTGGACCTGGACAGCGCCGTGCAGCGCGTGCTGAACCACCCGGCAGTGGCCAGCAAGAGCTTCCTGATCACCATCGGCGACCGCACCATCACCGGCCTGGTTGCCCGCGACCAGATGGTCGGCCCGTGGCAGGTTCCGGTTGCCGACTGCGCCGTCACGGCCACCAGCTTCGATGTGTACACCGGTGAAGCCATGGCCATGGGCGAGCGAACCCCGCTGGCCTTGCTGGACGCCCCGGCATCCGGCCGCATGGCCATTGGCGAAACGCTGACCAACCTGGCGGCATCGCGCATCGAGAAACTGTCCGACGTCAAGCTGTCGGCCAACTGGATGTCCGCTGCCGGCCACCCAGGTGAAGACGCGCGCTTGTACGACACCGTCAAGGCGGTCGGCATGGAGCTGTGCCCAGAGCTGGGCATTACCATTCCGGTCGGCAAAGACTCCATGTCGATGAAAACCAAGTGGAGCGACGAGGGCGTCGAGAAGAGCGTGACCTCGCCGATGTCGCTGATCATCACCGGCTTCGCCCCGGTCACCGATATTCGCAAGACCTTGACCCCGCAACTGCGCATGGACAAGGGTGAAACCGACCTGATCCTGGTCGACCTCGGCCGCGGCAAGAACCGCATGGGCGCCTCGATCCTGGCCCAGACCTACGGCAAGATCGCGGCCCAGGCACCGGATGTCGACGACGCCGAAGACCTCAAGGCCTTCTTCGCCGTGATCCAGGGCCTGAACGAAGATGGTCACCTGCTGGCCTACCACGACCGTTCCGACGGCGGCCTGGCCGCCACCGTGCTGGAAATGGCCTTTGCCGGCCACTGCGGCCTGGACCTGCACCTCGACCCGCTGACCGACAGCAAGGCCGATGTGGCGGCCATTCTGTTCAACGAAGAGCTGGGGGCGGTCATTCAGGTTCGCCAGGACGCCACCCCCGACGTACTGGCACAGTTCAGTGCTGCTGGCCTGGGCGAAGGTTGCGTGGCGGTGATCGGCAAGCCGGTCAACAACGCCGAAGTGTCCATCAGCCTCAATGGCGAAGTGCTGTTCGACGACGACCGCCGCATGCTGCAGCGCCAGTGGGCCGAGACCAGCTACCAGATCCAGCGCCTGCGCGACAACGCCGACTGCGCCGACCAGGAATTCGACCTGCTGCTCGAGGAAGACAACCCGGGCCTGTCGGTCAAGCTGGGCTTCGAGGTCAACGACGACATCGCCGCACCGTACATCAAGAAAGGCGTGCGCCCGCAAGTGGCCATCCTGCGTGAGCAGGGCGTCAACGGCCAGGTTGAAATGGCTGCAGCCTTCGACCGCGCTGGCTTCGCCGCCATCGACGTGCACATGAGCGATATCCTTGCCGGCCGCGTCGACTTCGAGGCCTTCAAGGGCCTGGTGGCCTGCGGTGGTTTCTCCTACGGTGACGTGCTGGGCGCCGGTGAGGGCTGGGCCAAGTCGGCGCTGTTCAACAGCCGCGCCCGTGATGCCTTCCAGGCCTTCTTCGAGCGTACCGACAGCTTCGCCCTGGGCGTGTGCAACGGTTGCCAGATGATGTCCAACCTGCACGAGCTGATCCCGGGCACCGAGCACTGGCCGCACTTCGTGCGCAACCGCTCGGAGCAGTTCGAGGCACGTGTGGCCATGGTCGAAGTGCAGAAGTCCAACTCGATCTTCCTGCAAGGCATGGCCGGTTCGCGCATGCCGATCGCCATCGCCCACGGTGAAGGCCATGCCGAGTTCGCCAGCGAAGAAGCGCTGCTGGCCGCCGACATGTCCGGTTGCGTGGCCCTGCGCTATGTCGATAACCACGGCAAGGTCACCGAAGCCTACCCGGCCAACCCGAACGGCTCGCCGCGCGGTATCACCGGCCTCACCAGCCGCGACGGTCGCGTGACCATCATGATGCCGCACCCGGAGCGTGTGTTCCGCGCCGTGCAGAACTCCTGGCGCCCTGACGAGTGGCACGAAGATGCCGCGCTGATGCGCATGTTCCGCAATGCGCGGGTGTGGGTGAACTAAGGCGTGTACAAGCTCGCCTTCTTCGTCCCCGCCAGCCATGTCGACGTGGTCAAGGCCGCTGTGTTCGCCGCTGGTGGCGGGCGCATCGGTGACTATGACCACTGCGCCTGGCAAACCCTGGGCCAGGGCCAGTTTCGCCCGCTGGACGGCAGCCAGCCGTTTCTCGGGCAAACTGGCCGGGTCGAGGTGGTGGAAGAGTGGAAGGTGGAGCTGGTGGTGGCAGACGAGCTGGTAGCCCAGGTCGTCGCTGCGCTCAAGCAAAGCCACCCGTACGAGGCGCCAGCCTATGAGGTGTGGCGGCTCGCCGAGTTCTAGACCGCATCAGGGCTATTCGCGGGCACGCCCGCTCCCACAGGGGTTACACAACTTTTGGGAGCGGGCGTGCCCGCGAACAGGCCAGTAAAGCCAGCGCAAGGCTGGCTGTACCGCACCGGATCAGACGGTGCCGATTTCCCCGCCATCAACCCGCTGAATCACCACCGTCGCAGCCCGCGGCCGTACCTTGGTACCCGCTGGCGTCACGTCCGTAGCGTTGTCGGTGCATGGCCAGTTCCCCGGGTGCTGAATGTTGACGAACAGCGTCTTGTTGTCCGGGGTAAAGGTAATCCCGGTCACTTCGCAACCATTCGGGCCAACGAAGAAGCGCCGCAGGTCCACCTGGTTCTGCGCGTTCACCGGCACCTGTTTGCCGCCGGCGTCCACCAGGTTGGTGGGGATCACCGCCAGTAGCTGGTCGTTGGTGTAGTCGGTGACAGTGCTTTCGCCGTTGTCGGTCTCGAACCACAGCACGCCACGGCTATCGAAGCTCATGCCGTCCGGGCTGGCGAACTGGTTCAGTTCGGTGAGGCCGGAACGGTTGATGTCGGCGGTGCCGGCCGCGTTGGCGCCAAACACGAAGATGTCCCAGGCGAAGCTCAACTGGTCGTCGCTGTCGTGCCAGCGGATGATATGGCCATGGCGGTTCGGCCCGCGCGGGTTGGCGGCATCGGCCTTCTCCGGGGTGCGCGCACTGTTGTTGGTCAGTGTCAGGTACACGTCGCCGTTAAGCGGGTTGACCGTGGTCCACTCCGGGCGGTCCATTGGCGTTGCGCCCACGGCATCGCCGGCACCCCGGGTGTTGAGCAGGATGCCCGGCAGGTCACCGTACAGCGCGCCCAAGGTGCCGCCGCCAGTGGTGGGGGTAATCACGTCCAGCAGCAGCCAGACGCCGGTACCGTCGGCATTGAAGCGGGCGACGTACAGCTTGCCCTGGTCCAGGTACTTGGCACCAGTGGCCAGCCGGTCGGCCGGGTTGGCATCGGCGGCATCCCACACGGCGCTGGACACCCACTTGTACACGTATTCATTGTTGGAGTCGTCACCCATGTACCACACCAGTGGCTTGCCCGGCACCGGCAGGCCCGGGGCGCAGCCTTCGTGGCGGAAGCGGCCCAGTGCGGTACGTTTGGTCGCGAGGGTGCTGCTGTCGTAAGGGTCGATCTCGACGATGTAGCCGTAGGTGCTGGCTTCGTTGCGGTAGTCGTCGGTGGCGCTGGCGCCCTTGGCGGTCACGTCGAAACGGGCGAACTCGTCGGCTTCCTCGCTGGCGTCGCCGGCTGCACTTTCCCATTTGAACTGGCCGCTGGAGGTGCCCACGCCAATGCGCTGCTGGTCTTCAGGGCGGGTGCCCTTGTTGACGAAAATGCCCGGCCAGTTTTCTTCACAGGTGAGGTAGGTGCCCCAGGGCGTATAGCCGTTGCCGCAGTTGTTGTTGATGCCTCGGCAGTGGGTGCCGGCGGGGGAGTACTTGGTCTTGACGTGTTCGGTGCCACGCAGCGGGCCGCTGATGGCCATGCGCGATGCGGTGGTGAAGCGGCGGTTGAGCGGGTCGTTGTCGACCACCTGCCAGCGGCCATCGGTTTTCTGCAAGCGCACCACGCCAGCGCCGTGGGCGTTGATTTCCTTGCGCACTTCTTCGACCGGGCGTTTGCCATTGATATCGGTCGTTGGGCCGGCCGGGTGCAGGGCGGCGGTGTCGATGTACTCGAAGTTGATCGCCAGCAGGCCGTCTTCCGAGCTGCCGTTGATGGGGAAGAAATGCATGCCGTCATGGTGCATGCCCATAGCGTTGGCCTGATCGGTCGAGGTATTGCTGCCATCGGCTCGCCACGGCTTGGCGTTGCTGTTCAGCGGCGTACCCCATGGGGCGAGTACGTAGGCGCTGTAGCCGGCGGCCACTGCGCAGGCGTCGGTGCGCGACCCGGGGATGGATTGGAAACCCAGGGCCAGTTTCGGGTTTTTCGGCTCGGTAACGGGCGGCTGGGTAACCGGGTCATCGTTGGCGGAGCCGCCGCTGTCGAAGCAGCCTGCCAGGCCTGTACCGGCGATCATGGCGATGGCAGCGCCCAGGCTGCCGCGCATCACACTGCGGCGGCTGAGGTAGACGTCCATGACGGAGGCCATCGGCGGGTTGCCGCTGTGGTTCCGGTCCAGATTGTCGCCGGTATCTCGACTCATCAGAGTGTCCTTGTATTCGCTGGGTTGAAACAAACCGCGACTGTAAGGCGCAAATGTGATGATTCGTTGGCAGAAATGTTAACGAGCTTTTAAAGCAACCGGCTCTCGGCATTGCCTGGCCTGCGTGGCTGCGCTGGTAGGGCTCAGGGCCGGATTTCGATCAACGTCCCATCGCGTACCAGGTTCCACACCTCCTGCATGTCACGGTTACGCATGGCAATGCAGCCATCGGTCCAGTCCAGGGTGTGGAAATACCATTCCGGGTATTCATCGTTGATCGGTGTGCCGTGGATCATGATCATGCTGCCGGCACTCACCCCTTCACGGGTTGCGCGGGCGGCATCGTTGCTGTTTGGGTAATTGATGTGCATGGCCAGGTTGAAGCGATCGCTCTGCTTGCGCCAGTCCAGCCAGTACAGGCCCTCTGGGGTCTTCTTGTCGCCCTCGCGCTGCTTGGCGCCCTTGGGCTGCTTGCCCAGGGAAATGCGGTAGGTCTTCAGCGGCTCGCCACGGCTGATCAATTGCAGGCGCCGCTCGGACTTGATCACCAGCACCTTATCGATCAGCGGTTGCATCGCCTGCTGCGAGGGCGACGGGGATGGCGCGGCCTGCACAGGCTTGCGAATGATGGTCTCGGTAAATGCCGCCTGGGACACCGAGGTAACGCAAAGGCAGAAAATGGCAAGCAACCAGCGCATGTAACGGTATCCCTGAAGGCGTCTAGGTATTGGGTGAAACGAGCATCGGCGGCAGGTATTCATGGCCTATGGGGTAGTGCGCCCCGATGCGGTCGCGATAGTAGCATTCTAGTGTGCGCGTGACCGTGCGGAAAGCCAGCTCACCCCAGGGAATCTCGTGTTCCTCGAACAGCCGCACCTCCAGGCTCTCGACGCCCACAGCGAAATCCAGGTCTGCCAGTTCGGCGCGGAAGAACACATGCACCTGGTTGATGTGCGGCAGGTCGAACAGCTGGTACAGGCTGGTTGCGCCGACCCGGGCGCAGGCTTCCTCCACCGTTTCGCGACGGGCGGCCTGGTCGAGGGTTTCGCCGTTCTCCATGAAACCGGCGGGCAGGGTCCAGAAACCGCGGCGCGGCTCGATGGCGCGGCGGCACAGCAGCACCTGGCTGCCCCAGGTGGGCAGCACGCCGGCGACGACGTTGGGGTTCTGGTAGTGGATGGTCTGGCAAGCCTCGCAGACATACCGCAGGCGGCTGTCGCCTTCGGGGATCCGCAGGGTGACCGGGTGGCCGCACGCGCTGCAGTAGTTCATGGCACTATCCTTTATGTTCCGGGCTATCTTGGCGCGGCCGCAGGCGCGCCGCAAGCGCGGGGGCTTGGGTGCCACGCGGCTTTGGTGCATCATGCAAGGCAGGCCTTGGATACGAGCGTGCGCAATGCTGGACGAGCTACTTCGCCGAATGAGCAACCACCAACCCGCGTCACTGGAAACCGACCGGCGGTTCCCCGAAGCGGCGGTTCTTTTGCCCATTACCCGTAGCGAAGCGCCCGAACTGGTCTTGACCCTGCGCGCCCAAGGGCTGTCCACCCATGGCGGTGAAGTGGCTTTTCCCGGAGGCCGCCGCGACCCGGAAGACCCGGACCTGGTGTTCACCGCGCTGCGCGAAGCCGAAGAAGAAATTGGCTTGCCGCCGGGTCTGGTCGAGGTGATCGGCCCGCTGAGCCCGCTGATTTCACTGCATGGCCTGAAAGTGACACCGTTCGTCGGCGTTATCCCCGACTTCGTCGAATACCGCGCCAACGACGCCGAGATCGCGGCAGTATTCACCGTGCCGCTGGAGTTTTTCCGCCAGGACCCGCGTGACCATACCCACCGTATCGATTACCAGGGCCGCAGCTGGTATGTACCCAGCTATCGCTATGGCGAATACAAGATCTGGGGCTTGTCGGCGATCATGATCGTCGAACTGGTCAACCTGCTGTTCGATGCCGGCATCAGTTTGCATCAGCCCCCTGAGCGGTACATCGAAAACTGAGCGGGGCCAACCCCGTCGTCTGCGTTCCAGCCTGAGGAGCAAGCATGAAGTACCGCCTGGGCGACCTGCGGGTCGAGAGCCACCCCACCAGTTGGGCAGCGCCTAACGCCACGCTGATCGGCAACGTGCGCCTGCAAGCCAATGCCAGTGTGTGGTTTGGCGCAGTGCTGCGCGGCGACAACGAGCTGATCGACATCGGCGAAGACAGCAACGTGCAGGACGGCACGGTGATGCACACCGACATGGGGTCGCCGCTGACCTTGGGCAAGGGCGTGACCGTCGGTCACAATGCCATGCTGCATGGCTGCACGGTGGGTGACTACAGCTTGGTCGGCATCAATGCGGTGATCCTCAATGGCGCGCGTATTGGCAAGCATTGCATCATTGGCGCCAACGCGCTGATTCCCGAAGGCAAGGACATTCCTGACGGTTCGCTGGTGATGGGTTCGCCGGGCAAGGTGGTGCGCGAGCTGACCGAGCAGCAGAAGCGCCTGCTGGAAGCCAGCGCTGCCCATTACGTGCACAATGCCCGGCGTTATGCGCGGGAGTTGGTAATTGACGATGAGTAATGTTGTGGAACGGCCGGTGGCCTCGCCCTGCGTGAGCATCTGTGCGCTGGACGAGCAGGACATCTGCACTGGCTGCCAGCGCAGCGTGGCCGAGATCGGCCGCTGGGGGCGGATGGACAATGACGAGCGCCGCGCGGTGCTCAAGCGTTGCCATGAACGGGCAGTAGAGGCTGGCCTCATCCTCTAGTCTGATGCAGAGCCCTGTGGGAGCGGGCATGCCCGCGAAACCGCCACCGCGGTACATGGCACCGGCTCCGCCGGTGTTCGCGGGCACGCCCGCTCCCACAGATTACCCGCCATGGTCTATCTGCTTGCCTATATCAGCAGCGTAGTGCTCATCATGAACGGGCAGTAGAGGCTGGCCTCATCCTCTAGTCTGATGCAGAACCCTGTGGGAGCGGGCATGCCCGCGAAACCGCCACCGCGGTACATGGCACCGGCTCCGCCGGTGTTCGCGGGCACGCCCGTTCCCACAGATTACCCGCCATGGTCTATCTGCTTGCCTATATCAGCAGCGTAGTGCTCATCATGAACGGGCAGTAGAGGCTGGCCTCATCCTCCAGTCTGATGCAGAACCCTGTGGGAGCGGGCATGCCCGCGAAACCGCCACCGCGGTACATGGCACCGGCTCCGCCGGTGTTCGCGGGCACGCCCGCTCCCACAGATTACCCGCCATGGTCTATCTGCTTGCCTATATCAGCAGCGTAGTGCTCATCATGAACGGGCAGTAGAGGCTGGCCTCATCCTCTAGTCTGATGCAGA
>NZ_QJRK01000041.1:59718-63362 GCF_003205245.1 Pseudomonas sp. MB-090624
GGTGTTCGCGGGCACGCCCGCTCCCACAGATTACCCGCCATGGTCTATCTGCTTGCCTATATCAGCAGCGTAGTGCTCATCATGAACGGGCAGTAGAGGCTGGCCTCATCCTCTAGTCTGATGCAGAGCCCTGTGGGAGCGGGCATGCCCGCGAAACCGCCAACGCGGTACATGGCACCGGCTCCGCCGGTGTTCGCGGGCACGCCCGCTCCTACAGGTACAGCATGAGCCTGGAGGGCTACGGATCATCTTTAGGAGCGGGTTTACCCGCGAACGGCTCGACGGTACTCTGTACGGCTTGCCCATAGATTACCCGCCATGTTCTATCTGCTTGCCTATATCAGCAGCGTAGTGCTGATCAACTACGCCTTCTCCAGTGCCCCGCACCTGGACGTCATCTGGTCTGCCTGGGGCGGCCTGGTGTTCATCCTGCGCGACATGGTGCAAACCCGCTTCGGCCACGGCGCCCTGGTCGCCATGCTGGTGGCGCTGGTGCTGTCGTATGTGACCTCTGAGCCGGCCATCGCCCTGGCCAGCGCCACCGCGTTCTTCATTTCCGAACTGATCGACTGGCTGGTGTTCAGCGTCACCCGGCGGCCACTGCGTGACCGCCTGTGGTTGAGTTCGGCGTTGAGCATTCCGGTGGATACCTTCATCTTCTTCGGCATGATCGGTGCCTTGGCCCCGGCGGTGGTCGGCACGGCCATGGCCTCCAAGTTCACCGGTGTCACCGCGGTGTGGCTGGCCATGGCATTTCGCGCCCGGCGGGCTGCTGCGGCCAGCTGATGGTGTAGAATAGCGGTCCTTTTTCAGCGGGTCGCGCCAAGCCGGGTGCGGCCCCGGATGCCTTCGAGGACCTGAAATGACCCGTATCGGAACCCCCTTGTCGCCTACTGCGACCCGTGTATTGCTGTGCGGCTGTGGCGAGCTGGGCAAGGAAGTGGTGATCGAGCTGCAGCGCCTGGGCGTCGAAGTGATCGCCGTCGACCGCTATGCCAATGCCCCGGCCATGCAGGTTGCGCACCGCAGCCACGTGGTCAACATGCTCGATGGCGTGGCCTTGCGTGCCGTGATCGAGGCCGAGAAGCCGCACTACATCGTTCCGGAAATCGAAGCCATCGCCACCGCCACCCTGGTCGAGCTGGAAAACGAAGGCTTCAACGTGGTGCCCACCGCCCGCGCGACCCAGCTGACCATGAACCGCGAAGGTATCCGCCGCCTGGCCGCCGAAGAGCTGGAGCTGCCAACTTCGCCGTACCATTTCGCCGACACCTACGAAGACTTCGCCAAGGGCGTGGCCGATGTAGGCTACCCGTGCGTGGTCAAGCCGGTCATGAGCTCGTCGGGCAAGGGTCAGAGCCTGCTGCGCAGCGACGCCGACCTGCAGAAGGCCTGGGACTATGCCCAGGAAGGCGGCCGCGCCGGCAAGGGCCGGGTGATCGTCGAGGGCTTCATCGACTTCGACTACGAAATCACCCTGCTGACCGTGCGTCATGTAGGGGGCACCACCTTCCTCGAACCGGTCGGCCACCGCCAGGAGAAGGGCGACTACCAGGAGTCCTGGCAGCCCCAGGCCATGAGCGAGAAAGCGCTGGCCGAGTCGCAACGTGTGGCCAAGGCGGTCACCGATGCGCTGGGCGGCCGGGGCCTGTTTGGCGTGGAACTGTTCGTGAAAGGCGACCAGGTGTGGTTCAGCGAAGTCTCGCCGCGCCCGCATGACACCGGCCTTGTGACCCTGATTTCCCAGGACCTGTCGCAGTTCGCCCTGCACGCCCGCGCCATTCTCGGGCTGCCGATCCCGGTGGTGCGCCAGTTCGGCCCTTCGGCCTCGGCGGTGATCTTGCCGCAGGGGCAGTCGCAGCAGACCAGCTTCGCCAACCTGGGTGCAGCCTTGAGCGAGCCGGATACTGCCATCCGCTTGTTCGGCAAGCCGGAAATCAACGGTACCCGCCGCATGGGTGTGTGCCTGGCGCGCGACGAGTCGGTTGAAGCGGCGCGGGCCAAGGCGACCCGCGCTTCGCAGGCGGTCAAGGTCGAGTTCTAAGCTGGAAGCTTCAAGCTTCAAGCTTCAAGCTTCAAGCTTCAAGCTTCAAGCTGCAAGAGAATGCGCGTCGCTTGTAGCTTGTAGCTTGTAGCTTGTAGCTTGTAGCTTGCAGCTTGAGACTCACAGCTGTGTATTGCGGGTCTCTTTCAGGCACAGCACAGCGATCAAGCTGATCACTGCGGCTGCCGACACGTAGCCCCCCACCCAGCTCAAACCGCCCATGCTCACCAGCTTCTGGGCGAAGAACGGGGCCGCCGAGGCGCCGACAATCCCACCCAGGTTATACGCCGCCGAAGCGCCGGTGTATCGCACATGGGTTGGGAACAGCTCCGGTAGCAAAGCCCCCATCGGCGCAAAGGTCACGCCCATCAGGAACAGCTCGATGGCCAGGAACAGTGCCACGCCGGCGGTAGAGCCCGAGGTCAGCAAAGGCTCCATGGTAAAGCCCGACGCCACCGCCAGCAGGCCGCCGACGATCAGCACCGGCTTGCGCCCGTAGCGGTCGCTGAGCCAAGCCGACAGCGGCGTCGCCAGCGCCATGAATACCACTGCAAAGCACAGCAGGCCGAGGAACGTCTCCCGGCTGTACCCCAGCGTAGTCACGCCGTAGCTCAGCGAGAACACGGTGGAGATATAGAACAGCGCATAGCACACCACCATGGCGGCAGCGCCCAGCAGGGTAGGGCGCCAGTGCCTGGCGAACAGGTCGACCACCGGCATTTTCACACGCTCATGGCGGGCAACAGCCTTGGCGAACACGGGGCTTTCCTCCAGCTTCAGGCGCACATACAGGCCTACCAGCACCAGGGCGGCGCTGAGCAGGAACGGGATACGCCAGCCCCACTCACGGAACTGCTCGTCGCTCAGGGTCAGGGCCAAGGTCAGGAACAGGCCGTTGGCCGCCAGGAAGCCGATCGATGGCCCCAATTGCGGGAACATGCCGAACCAGGCGCGCTTGCCCTCCGGGGCGTTTTCGGTGGCCAGCAGCGCCGCGCCGCCCCATTCGCCGCCCAAGCCCAGGCCTTGGCCAAAGCGCAGCAGGCAAAGGATGATCGGTGCCCATACACCGATGCTGTCGTAGCCTGGCAGCACGCCGATGGCCGTGGTGGACACACCCATCAACAGCAGCGAGGCGACCAGGGTCGATTTGCGGCCGATGCGGTCGCCAAAATGGCCGAACAGTGCCGAGCCCAGCGGCCGGGCGAGAAAGGCAATGCCAAAGGTCAGGAAGGCCGCCAGCATCTGTGCGGTGCCCGAGCCGGAGGGGAAAAACACCGGCCCGATGACCAGGGCGGCAGCCGTGGCGTAAACGTAGAAGTCGTAGAACTCGATGGCGGTGCCAATGAAGCTGGCAGTGGCTACCCGCGCGGGCGAGTTGACCGGCGCCGCAGGAGCTTGGGCATAGGTGCTGCTTGTCATTAAGTAGGTCCCTAACAGTCTGGTCCGGCTCCGTGGGCTTGGTCCACGACGGGCCGCGCTGCAGAGGCAGGCACGGCGGCGCGGGCGCCGGAGCGTTTTGTTGTTGTGTGCGCCCCACTGACGATAGCCCAAGGGGGATAGGGGCGGGGGGCGGGCACTGTTCAGGGTGTGGAAGCAGGAC
>NZ_QJRK01000042.1:0-61725 GCF_003205245.1 Pseudomonas sp. MB-090624
ATAATTGGCCCGAAACAAACGTAGGAGCGAGCGCAGCTCGCGATTGCGCCGCGCGGGCGGCGCTCGCTCTAACAGGCGCTGCCATACCTTGTGGCAAACACCTGTCAGCCCTAAGGCGACCCCTGTGGGAGCTGGCTTGCCGGCGACAAGGCCAGTGCAAGCCATCAAAGGGGCGGGAGAATTTCCACATCCGGGAGATCCATGGCCGCTACCTCCTGTTCCAGAAACGCACTCAACCGGCGCAACCGCTCGCCCCCGCGCCGGGTACGCGGCCACACCAGGTAGTAATCCATGCCACTGGGCACCGCCGTTGGCCAGGGCAGGCTCAGGCGCTTCTGCGCCACGTCCTCGGCCACCATCAGCAAGTCGCCGATGGAGATGCCGTAGCCACGCGCTGCGGCAATCATGCTCAGCTCCAGCGTGTCGAAAACCTGCCCACCCTTGAGCGATACCTTGCCAGCGAGACCCATGCGCTGCAGCCAGTCACGCCAGTCGCGCTTGTCCACCGTGGGGTGCAGCAGCTCGATACCGGCCAGCCGGGACACGCCCCAGGGCTTTTCGCCAAGCAGGTCCGGTGCGCCGACCGGAATCAACAACTCCGGGAACAGCTTGCGTACCTCCCAGTCTGCCGGGAACACTCCATCGCTGAGCAACACGGCACAATCGAACGGTTCCTGGTTGAAGTCCACATGGTCCACATCCATCCAGGCGCTGGTCAGTTGTACCTCGTTACCGGGTTGCAGGTGGCGAAACCGGCTCAGGCAGGCCAGCAGCCACCGCATGGTCAGGGTCGAAGGTGCTTTCATGCGCAGGATGTCATCTTCACCACACAGGGTTTCACAGGCACGGGCGAACGCGGCAAAGCCTTCGCGCACCCCCGGCAGCAATACCCGCCCTGCTTCGGTCAGTTGCAGGTTGCGGCCACTGCGCACGAACAGGCGGCAGGCGAAATGCTCTTCCAGGGTACGGATATGCCGGCTGATGGCACTTTGCGTGATCGACAGCTCTTCGCCCGCGCGGGTGAACGAACTGAGCCGCGCGGCGGCCTCGAATGCGCGCAAAGCATACAGCGGAGGTAGCTGGCGCGACATGAGGCACCTGCAATCTAGGGACAGAGGCGAATTATCCGAAACTTGCAGGCATGAGTTCAACTCATGCCAACCATCGCTTTTATCCTTTTGTGCAAAGTTGACCAAAGCCTCAGAATCGCGCTTCGTTGATCACCTCAGGAACAAGGACAGCCCATGCACGTCGCGCCCACTACAGAACTCAAGGCTTTACTGCGCCTGGCCGGGCCGCTGATCGCCTCGCAGCTGGCGCACATGCTGATGGTGCTGACCGACACCCTGATGATGGCCCGCATCAGCCCGCAGGCCTTGGCCGGCGGTGGCTTGGGTGCCGCCAGCTATTCCTTCGTGTCGATTTTCTGCCTGGGGGTGATCGCCGCAGTGGGTACCCTGGTGGCGATTCGCAAGGGCGCCAACGACATCGAAGGGGCCACCCGCCTGGCTCAGAACGGCCTGTGGCTGGCCTGGGGCCTGGCGCTGTTCGCCGCGCTGGTGCTGTGGAACCTTGAGCCGGTACTGCTGCTGTTCGGGCAACAGCCCGAGAACGTGGCCTCGGCTGCCCAGTTTCTGACCCTGCTGCCGCTGGCGTTGCCCGGTTACCTGACCTTCATGGCCTTGCGCGGGTTCACCAGTGCCCTTGGCCGTTCGACCCCGGTGATGGTCATCAGCCTGGTCGGCACGGTGCTGAACTACCTGCTCAACGTGGCGCTGATCGAGGGCATGTTCGGCCTGCCCAGGCTCGGGCTGATGGGTATCGGCCTGGTCACTGCGGTGGTGTCGATGGGCATGGCCATTGCCCTGTCGTTGTACATCCGCTGGCACCCGGCCTATGCCGCCTACCCGCTGCGCAAGGGCCTGTCGCGCCCATCGCTGCACGCCCTGCGTGAGCTGTGGCGGCTGGGCCTGCCGATTGGCGGCACCTACATGGTGGAAGTGGGCCTGTTCGCCTTTGCCGCGTTGTGCATGGGGGTGCTGGGCAGCACCGAACTGGCGGCCCACCAGATCGCCCTACAGATCGTGTCCACGGCATTCATGGTGCCGACAGGGCTCTCCTATGCGGTAACCATGCGCGTGGGCTTGTACTACGGCGCCGGCAACCTGCTGGCGGCGCGCAGCGCGGGGCGCGTGGGCATCGGCTTCGGGGCAACCGTGATGTTTGCCTTTGCCGCGCTGTTTTTGCTGTTGCCCGAGGCGCTGGTGAGCCTGTTCATAGACCGTAATGACCCGGGCTTTGCCGCCATCTACCAACTGGCGGTGCACTTGTTGATGGTGGCCGCCTGGTTCGAGTTGTTCGATGGCATGCAGACCATCGCCATGGGCTCCATACGCGGCCTGAAAGATGCCAAGACCACCTTCCTGATCGGGCTGTGCTGCTATTGGCTGGTAGGGGCGCCGAGCGCCTGGCTGTTCGCGTTCAACCTGGGCGGCGGGGCGGTCGGGATCTGGTGGGGGTTGGCGCTGGGGCTGGCGTGCGCGGCGGTGGCGCTGACCTTTGGTTTTGAGTGGCGGATGAAGCGGTTGTTGCGCAAAGCTGGGATTGGTGGAGAAGCTACCGCCTCGGCCTGACTTCAGGGCCTATTCGCGGGCACGCCCGCTCCCACAGGTACAGGGCGCGGCCCCTGTGGGAGTGGGCGTGCCCGCGGAAGGGCCCTAAAGGACAACCCCCAACTGACGGTCAGGCGCCTGCAGCAAAAACTCCATCAACTCCCCCACCGGCAGTGGCTTGCTGACCAGAAAACCTTGCACCTGGTCACAACCAAACCCGCGCAGCAGCTCCAGTTGCTCATCACTCTCCACCCCTTCAGCCACCACCTCAAGGTTAAGGTTGTGCGCCAGGTTGATCATGGCGTGCACCAGCTTGCGGTTTTCCTCGCGCATTTCCATCTCGGCCACGAAACTGCGGTCCACCTTGAGCAAGGTGATCGGCAGGCTGTTCAGGTGGACGAACGACGAAAAACCGGTGCCAAAGTCATCCAGCGAGAAGCGCACGCCCAGCCGGCCCAGCGCATCCATGGTCTGGCGTACCAGCTCGTTGCGGCGCATGACCGCCGTTTCGGTCAGTTCGAATTCCAGCCAGCGAGCATCCACCCCGTGCTCGAGGATCAGCCGGCTCAAGGTGGCCAGCAGCTGGCTATCCTGGAACTGGCGGAAGCTCAGGTTGACCGCCATGTGCAGCGGCTCCAGGCCGCGTTCGCACAACGCCTGCATGTCGCGCAGCGCACGGGAAATCACCCAGTAGCCCAATGGCACGATCAGGCCGCTTTGCTCCGCCAGCGGCACGAACTCGCAGGGCGGTAGCAGCCCCCGGTCCGAGTGCCGCCAGCGCACCAGCGCCTCGAGCCCCACGATGCGCCCATCGGCCAGGTTCAGCCGGGGTTGATAGTGCAGTTCCAGTTCATTCCGGCGCAGGGCGCGGCGCAGTTCGCTTTCCAGGTCGGCCAGGCTGCGGGCATTACGGTTGATGCGCTCGTTGAACACATGGAAGGTGCAGCCCTGGCTACCCTTGGCCTGGCGCATGGCGATGTGCGCGTGCCACATCAGCGGGTCGGCGCCGCCCTGGGCACGGGCATGCGCCAGGCCCAGGCTGCAGCCCAACAGCAAGCTTTCGCCATCGATCCAATAGGGCTCGGCCAGGGCCTCGACGATGCGTTCGGCAATCCATTCGGCCCGGTTCGGGTCGCGGCGCGTGTCGATCAGCAGCGCGAATTCGTCGCTGCCCAGGCGCGCCAACTGGTCCCCTGCCTCCAGTTGGTGTTTCAACCGGGCCACAACCTGCAGAATCAGGCGGTCACCGCTCTGGTGGCCAAGGGCGTCGTTGACGTGGCGGAAGTTGTCCAGGTCGAGGTGGCCGAGGGCAACGCCCCGGCCTTCGTTTTCAGCCAGCCGTGCCGTGAGCAAGGCCTGGAAGCCCTGGCGGTTGGCGATACCGGTCAGTGGGTCTTGCTCGGCAAGGCGCTGCAAGGTGGCCACCAGCACACCGCGTTCGCGCACATGCCGCAGCGAGCGGCGCAGGCTATCGGTGCTGAGCTGTTGGCGCACCAGCCAGTCGCTGACGCCGCTGGGGGCCACCGCGGGCTCGTCGTCCAGCAGCAGGATGGTCGGCAGCTCACAGCGCCCCGGCGCTGGTTGCAGTGCCGCAGTCGCCAGGACCACGGCTTGCCGGTCATGGCTGAAAAGGCTGTCGACGGCCTCCCAGTCAGGCGCCGTCAACAGCACTGCAGTGCCGCCCAACCCCTGCACGGACTCGCGCAGCAGCACGGCCCATTCCGGCTCATCAGCCAACAGCAGCAAACGCAGAGGTTCGACAGGCGTGGACAAGCGGGCTCCTTAGGGCTTCACGGCACAACGAGAGAAGATGAATATGCTACTGCATTGATGAAAATGATTTTCAATTTTATACATACACCGGACTCTGCGGCGACCCGACGTATTTTGTCGTGCATCCTGCGCGAAATCAGGCCCGTTCGGCAAATACGATTTTTCCAGTGCCTGGCATTAGCCTGACTAATACAGGGCGCCAATAAAAGTCTGACTCAGACGTCAGACGGTCACGCCACAACGGCCCCATGCCTGTTAGAATGCGCGGCTATTTTCTGGCGACCCCCGGTTTCTAGCATGTCCCGACTCAATCCCCGGCAGCAGGAAGCCCGTGACTATGTCGGCGGCCCTCTTTTGGTGCTCGCCGGTGCAGGCTCGGGCAAGACCAGCGTGATCACGCGCAAGATTGCCCACCTGATCCAGAACTGCGGCATTCGTGCCCAGTACATCGTGGCGATGACCTTTACCAACAAGGCCGCGCGCGAGATGAAGGAGCGGGTTGGCACCTTGCTGCGCCCGGGGGAAGGTCGCGGCCTGACGGTGTGTACCTTCCACAACCTGGGCCTGAACATCATCCGCAAGGAACACGAGCGGCTGGGCTACAAGCCGGGCTTCTCGATCTTCGACGAGTCCGACATCAAGGCGTTGCTGTCGGACATCATGCAGAAGGAATACTCAGGCGACGACGGCATCGACGAGATCAAGAACATGATCGGTGCCTGGAAGAACGACCTGATCCTGCCGCCAGAAGCCCTGGAAAAGGCGCGCAACCCGCGCGAGCAGACCGCCGCCATCGTCTACACCCACTACCAACGCACGCTCAAGGCGTTCAACGCAGTGGACTTCGACGACCTGATCCTGCAGCCGGTGAAGCTGTTCCAGGAACACCCCGAGGTGCTGGAGCGCTGGCAGAACCGCGTGCGCTACCTGCTGGTGGACGAGTACCAGGACACCAATGCCAGCCAGTACCTGCTGGTGAAGATGCTGATCGGCATGCGCAACCAGTTCACCGTGGTGGGCGACGACGACCAGTCCATCTATGCCTGGCGCGGTGCCCGCCCCGAGAACCTGATGCTGCTCAAGGAGGACTACCCCTCCCTGAAGATCGTCATGCTCGAACAGAACTACCGCTCCACCAGCCGGATCCTGCGCTGTGCCAACGTGCTGATCGCCAACAACCCGCACGCGTTCGAAAAACAGCTGTGGAGCGAGATGGGTGTAGGCGACGAGATCCGCGTGATCCGCTGCAAGAACGAGGAAGCCGAGGCCGAACGGGTGGCCATGGAGATCCTCACCTTGCACCTGCGCACCAACCGCCCGTACAGCGACTTTGCCATCCTCTACCGCGGCAACTACCAGGCCAAGCTGATCGAGCTGAAACTGCAGCACCACCAGGTGCCGTATCGCCTGTCGGGCGGCAACAGCTTCTTCGGCCGCCAGGAGGTCAAGGACCTGATGGCCTACCTGCGCCTGCTGGTGAACCCGGACGACGACAACGCCTACCTGCGGGTGATCAACGTGCCGCGCCGCGAGATCGGCTCCACCACCCTGGAAAAGCTCGGCAACTATTCCACCGAGCGCGGCATTTCCATGTACGCCGCCAGCGACGAGCTGGGCCTGGGTGAACACCTGGACGCCCGCTATACCGAGCGTTTGCAGCGCTTCAAGCACTGGCTGGACGGGGTACGCCAGAAGGTCGCCCTGGAAGACCCGATTGCCGCGCTGCACGAGATGATCCGCGACATCGACTACGAAAACTGGATCCGCCAGCAGACCGCCAGCGACAAGGCCGCCGATTTCCGCATCAGCAACGTCTGGTTCCTGGTGGACGCACTGAAAAACACCCTCGAAAAGGATGAAGAGGGTGACATGACCATCGAGGACGCCATCGGCAAGCTGGTGCTGCGCGACATGCTCGAGCGCCAGCAGGAAGAAGAAGAGAACGCCGAAGGGGTGCAGATGATGACCCTGCATGCCTCCAAAGGCCTGGAGTTCCCTTACGTGTTCATCATGGGCATGGAAGAGGAAATCCTCCCGCACCGCTCCAGCATCGAGGCCGACACCATCGAAGAAGAGCGCCGCCTGGCCTATGTGGGCATCACCCGCGCCCGCCAGACCCTGGCCTTTACCTTCGCCGCCAAGCGCAAACAGTACGGTGAAATCATCGACTGTACGCCCAGCCGGTTCCTCGACGAATTGCCACCCGACGACCTGGCCTGGGAAGGTCTGGACGACGCCCCGGTCGAGGTGAAGGCGGCACGCGGCAACAACGCCCTGGCCGACATCCGGGCAATGCTCAAACGCTGATCAACCATTACTCTTTAATATTGCCGCCTCCAGCGGCCACCTTTGTTACATCGAGGAAATCACAGTGGAAGCACTGCATCAGAAGATTCGCGAAGAAGGCATCGTGCTTTCCGATCAGGTCCTCAAAGTGGACGCGTTTCTCAACCACCAGATCGACCCGGCGCTGATGCAGCTGATCGGTGACGAGTTCGCCCGCCTGTTCGCCGATGCTGGCGTGACCAAGATCGTCACCATCGAAGCCTCGGGTATTGCCCCGGCAGTGATGACCGGCCTGAAGCTGGGCGTACCGGTGATCTTCGCCCGCAAGCACCAGTCGCTGACCCTGACCGAAAACCTGCTGACCGCCTCGGTGTATTCCTTCACCAAGCAGACCGAGAACACCGTGGCCATCTCGCCGCGCCACCTCAACAGCAGCGACCGCGTGCTGGTGATCGACGACTTCCTGGCCAACGGCAAGGCGTCGCAGGCACTGATCTCGATCATCAAGCAGGCCGGCGCCACCGTGGCCGGCCTGGGTATCGTCATCGAGAAGTCGTTCCAGGGCGGCCGCGCCGAACTGGACAGCCAGGGCTACCGCGTTGAATCGCTGGCCCGGGTGAAGTCGCTGGAAGGTGGTGTGGTCACTTTCATCGAGTAAGCCTGTACCGGCCTCATCGCCGGCAAGCCAGCTCCCACATGGACCTCACAGGCCCCAAGCCTTGTGCAGTACCTGTGGGAGATTCTATGGTTCCTGGCAAGGGTAGCCGGAGCATCTTCAGCGCCTGTGAGATCGAGCGCCGCCCGCGCGGCGCATCGCGAGCTGCGCTCGCTCCTACGTTTGTTTCGGGCCAATTATTCCTGTGGGATTTGCGCGCGAACGCCTTGGTGCATGCCTCAATATCGCGCCGTACAAACAAGGCGACCGCGCGCGCCTGTCACAGGCGTTACTGGCCCGAAACAAACGTAGGAGCGAGCGCAGCTCGCGATGCGCCGCGCGGGCGGCGCTCGCTCTAACAGGCGCTGCATACCTTGTGGCAAACACCTGTCAGCCCTAAGCCGATCCCTGTGGGAGCTGGCTTGCCGGCGATGGGCTGCAAAGCAGCCCCGGCAATTCATCAGGTAGCCGCCAACCCCGCCAGCAACAGCCGCTGATAAAGTTCTTCCTTCAACCCCTGCGGAGCATCCAGCCCCATCCGCTCCAGATGCTGCTCATACCCCTCCGGCCCCGGCGCATCCAGCGCGGCCTTGCCCAGCTCCAGCACCTCGCTCAACTTGAACTTGCTCTTCAACCAGTTCAGCGCCCGCAACAGGTCCTGCTCTTCGGCAGTGAAGTCCGTACCCAGCGGATACTCGGGGAACAACCGTGCATGCTGCGCCCTTACCGCCTCAAGGCGTTGCGGGGTGTTGTCGGCAAAGCGCGCGTCCAGCTCAAAGCCCTTGTGCAGCTTGCCGGCACTCTTGGCCTGCTCGATCAGCCCCTGCTGGAACCGTGAATCGCTTACCGCCAGCAACCGTGCAATCACTTCGCTGTCGGTCTGCCCACGCAGGTCGGCGATGCCGTATTCGGTCACCACGATATCGCGCAGGTGTCGGGGGATGGTGCAGTGGCCGTACGCCCAGAAAATGTTCGACGTCACCTCGCCGCCCGCCTCACGCCAACTGCGCAACAGCAGGATCGAGCGCCCACCCTCCAGCGCATGGCCTTGGGCAACGAAGTTGTATTGCCCACCGACACCACTGAGCACTCGGCCATCTTCCAGCTGGTCGGCCACCCCGGCACCCAGCAGGGTCATGCCGAATGCGGTGTTGATGAAGCGCGCATCGCGGCGCTGGCGGCGCTTGAGTTCCTCTTGCCCGTAGAGTTCGTTGATGAAGCTGATACGGGTCATGACGAACTGTGCACGCTGCTCCAGCGGCATCTCGCGCAAGCGCTGATAGAACGCCTGCGGGCCAAGGAAGAAGCCACCGTGCAACAACGCGCCCTGCTCATCCGCCGGGCGTCGCAACAAGCCTGCCTCGGCCAGCACCAGCAGGCCGTTGACGAACATCTCACTGCAGCCGTAGAGGCCTTGAGCGAAGGTATCCAGCCCCCCTTCCCGTTCGATCAGCGCCTGCCAGGGGCCGACATCGAGTGCATCAAGCACCGCGCGGTAGCCGGCGTTGTCGCCCTGGCGCGCCAGCAATGCCGCGGCGACCGCATCGCCCATGGCACCAATACCGATCTGCAGCGTGCCGCCGTCGCGCACCAGGCTGCTGGCATGCAGGCCAATGCAGTGGTCCTGAATGCCGACCGGCATGTTCGGTGTGGAAAACAGCCGGCGTTGTTCGGCCTCGTCGAGCAACAGGTCGAACGCGTCGATCGGCAGCTCGGCATCGCCAGGCATGTAAGGCAGCTCGGCGTGCACCTGCCCCAGCATGAGGATGGTTTCACCGGCAGCGCGGCGTTTGGCGACCATGGGCAGCAGGTCGAGGGTGATGTCGGGGTTGCAGGCCAGGCTCAGGTGCACGGGCTTTTCGGGCGTGGCAGCCACCAGTTGGGCGATCAGGTTCAGGCCCTTGGCGTTGATATCCCGCGCGGCGTGGCTGTAATTGCTGCTGACGTAGTCCTGCTGCGCCGATTCGCTGTGCAGCAAGCTGCCCGGCTGCATGAAGAACTGCTCGACGCGGATGTTGGCGGGCAATGTGTCGTTGCGCAGGTCGTTGAGGTAGGTGAGTTCTTCGTAGTCGGCGAACACGCGCTCGACGAAAGGCTCCAGAAAGCGCCGCTGCAACCCGTCGCCCAGTGCCGGCCGGCCCAGGGACAGGGCGGTGTAGATGGTCAGCCGCCGTTCGGGCAGTTCGCGCACGCGGGCGTAGAGGGCGTTGACGAAGGCGTTGGGCTTGCCCAGGCCCAGCGGCAGGCCCATGTGGATATGGGCTGGCAGCCGGGACAAGACCTGCTCGACAGCCTGGTCGATGGAGCAGAGGTGCATCTGGGCCTCCTGAAACATCCATGGGTTCAGGAGTTGGACATGGATTCTGAAGGTTGGTTGCCGGGCCTTTATCGGCTAGGCACCACCTCACAAACGTCGCATTTCCATGCAGCACAAAGGTCTCAGGGTCCGATTGGCCAAACTTGCTAGTCAGAATGTGTCGCCGTTGAGTTGATGGAGAAGCCTAAGCGGCATTCTAACTTCTGACCGCACAATAATATTGCTGAACGTAGGCGGCCTAATCAGCAGAATGTCAGGACTCGGACGATCAAATTGCACGCCCACTCTCCACCGCTCAACTCCTCTTCCGTACACCGCAAAAATCCGTCCATCCTTTCCAGCATACTTGTTAGCGTGCCTATAATTTGTCGATGCATAGAGCCCTTTGCCTAAAAGATCGCGCTTCAAAAGGCTTGCATTCACCCCAGCCTCCAACGACTGCTTATGCTTATTCTGGCTACCATGAAAGCCAATCAAATCATAATCATCTGGCACTCTGTCAGTTTTATTGACAACGTTGATTCTGTATTCATCTGGTATATTGCGGTAACTAATGAAATGCGCTTCGGTCTCCGCTGATGCGAGCTGGTTTACAATGGGAGGCAAGTTCAGTTTTTTGGGGCTGAGACGTCTGTAGAGTTTAACGAAAGACCTAGCAACCGAATTTTCACCACTGGGATCATGTCGGTTTATGGGATCTCCAAGGCAGTACGCGTACGAATTCAATCCGCCAGTTGCGAAGGGACTCATCCTGTCCGGGCTAATGAACCGCATCAATGATGTGCTGAATGATCGATGGCCATTGCCCAGTGGATAGTGACCGGAAGCAGGATCCAGGCGGTCACCATTGAAGCCGAGCAGACTCGGGGTGGTCGTTTGGTAGCCGTAAGGCGTATACCCCAGACCTTGATGAGAGCTGCCGGTAATCAGCCTTGCCGATTGCCTTAGACTGGCGGTGTTTTGTTCCGAACAGTTTCCGCCCTCTGGAACCGAATCCATTGCTCCATACCCACCACCTTAAGATGCTCCAGTATTCGGCGGAAAATCCGTAGATACAACTGGTAGAAAAGCTAGTTGTACAGAATCTGTCTCAATGTCGTCACGGCGTTGATTGGTTGCCGCGAGCGGGCCGGTAAAGACGCCACAAAAACAAAGCCCGCCATCAATGGCGGGCCTGGTGAAATACAGCTGCAGCTCACAGCCCGGACATCTTCTTGATCGCCCCTTTCAGGTCGTCGTCCGAGCAGTCCGCGCATGTACCTTTCGGTGGCATGGCGTTGATGCCGGTAATGGCCTTGGCCAGGATGCCATCCAGGCCGCCCTGGTGGTCGGCTCGCTCCTTCCAGGCCGCGGTATCACCCACCTTGGGCGCGCCGAGCAGGCCGCTGCCATGGCAGGCATTGCAGTGCTTGGCAATGATCTCGTCCGGGGTCTTGGCACCACCGCCACCCGCGGTCGCCGCCACTTCCATGCCTTTGCACTCCTGGCCCTGCACACAGACCTGGCCAACGGGTTCCAGGCGCTTGGCAATGTCGTCATTGGTCGCAGCGGTTGCGCTCATTGCCCAGAGGGCGAATACGGCTGCTGGTACGGCCAGCATCTTCTTGATTTGGTTCACGCGAACACCCTCATGGTGGCTAATCACGCCCGCGGCCACGAAACAGCGAGCGCTGAAAAGTATAGCGGCAACCTGAAGGCGGTGAAACGACCCTACACGGGAAAGGGGTATTGCCGAATCAATGCACTGCGCTGGATCAAAAGTTTGAGGGCGTAGCGGCACTGATCAGCCGTGCAGGCTGGTCGAACGGGTTGCGAAAGCGGTGCGGGCGGGTGCTTTCGAAGTAGTAGCTGTCGCCTTCCTCGAGGATGAAGACCTCGTTGCCGACCACCAGCTCAAGGCGGCCTTCGAGCAGAATGCCGGTTTCCTCACCGTCATGGGTCAGCATTTCGGCACCGGTGTCGGCGCCCGGCGGGTAGACCTCGGTCAGGAAGGCAATGGCGCGGTTGGGGTGCGACTTGCCGACCAGCTTCATGGTTACCGCACCGTCCGAGATATCGATCAGCTCGTGGGCTTTGTAGACGATTTGCGCAGGGCTCTGCGCCTCCAGTTCGACCGAAAAGAATTCGACCATGGACATGGGAATGCCGCTCAGCACCTTGCGCAACGAGCTGATGGAGGGGCTTACGCTGTTCTTCTCGATCATCGAGATGGTGCTGTTGGTCACCCCGGCGCGCTTGGCGAGTTCGCGCTGGGACAGGCCCTTGAGCTTGCGGATGGCTTGCAGTCGTTCGCCGACGTCCAAAGCTGGAGCCTCCTGAAACGGTAGAAAGGGGGGGTGGATGTGAACGATATCATGGCAATGCCGTTCAGTATTTACAACACACCGCCCTCAACCTGTCCGCATCAGCGTGTCATTCGCCGACATAGTCCAGGGGGACCCGTTTCAGGTTGCAGAAGATCTGGTAAGGAATGGTGCCAGCCTGTGCCGCCACTTCACTGGCCAGTACCTGCTTGCCCCACAGTTCGACCGGGCTACCCACCGTGGCGTCGGGCACATCGGTGAGGTCGATGCTGAGCATGTCCATCGACACCCGGCCGATCAACGGGGCGCGCTTGCCAGCAACCAGCACCGGCGTGCCATTGGGCGCCTGGCGCGGGTAGCCATCGGCGTACCCCATGGCCACCACGCCAACACGGGTCGGCCGCGGGCTGACGAACTTGGCACCGTAGCCCACCGGTTGGCCGGCGGGCAACTCACGCACGCTGATCACCCGCGATTGCAGGGTCATCACCGGCTGCAGGCGCGCAGCTTCGGCCTGGGCCACCTCGAAGGGCGTGGCGCCATACAGCATGAGGCCTGGGCGCACCCAGTCGCTGGGCGCTTGCGGCCAGCCCAGCACGCCGGGGGAGTTGCGCAGGCTGCACTCGGCGGCAAGGCCCTGGCGTGCAGCTTCGAACACGGCGATCTGCTGCGCGGTGGCTTCAGCATCCAGTTCGTCGGCACGGGCGAAGTGGCTCATCAGTACAATCCGCGCGACCTTGCCACTGGCCAGCAGGCGCTGGTAGGCCTCGTGGTAATCCTTGGGGTGCAAGCCCACCCGGTGCATGCCGCTGTCCAGCTTCAGCCAGACACTTAGCGGCTTGCGCAGTTGCGCCTTCTCGATCGCCTCCAGTTGCCACAGCGAGTGCACCACGCACCACAGATCGTGCTCGGCGATCATTGCCAGCTCGCTGGCTTCGAAAAAGCCTTCCAGCAGCAGCACCGGGGCCTTGATACCGGCACCGCGCAGTTCCAGCGCCTCTTCGATACAGGCCACGGCAAAGCCATCGGCTTCGGCCTCCAGGGCCAGGGCACAGCGCACGGCACCGTGGCCGTAGGCATCGGCCTTGATCACGGCAAGGGCTTTGGCACCGGTCAGTTCACGGGCCAGACGGTAGTTGTGGCGCAGGGCTTGGAGGTCGATCAGGGCGCGGGCGGGACGCATGGCGGCTGCCTTATGGTGGTTCAATTAGAAATCGGTGTTGGATTTTTCGCCGGCAAGCCAGCTCCCACAGGACTCTCGCAGGGCCTGAGAACTGTGGAGATCCTGTGGGAGGCATCGGCCTGGAGGTCGATCAGAGCGCGGGCGGGTCGCATGGCGGGTGCCTTATGGTGGTTCGGGTTGAAATCGGTGTTGGATTCATCGCCGGCAAGCCAGCTCCCACAGGACTCTCACAGGGCCTGAGAACTGCGGAGGTCCTGTGGGAGCTGGCTTGCCGGCGATGAGGCCGGTACAGGCGACCTTACTGCTGGTGAGCCGGCGCAGCATGCCCGTGCTTGGCCACTTCCCGGCTGTTGCCATACCGGGAAATGTCCAGGCCCTCGGCGCTGATCTGCGGCTTCTTGCGCGCGATCAGGTCTGCCAGCAGGCGCCCGGAGCCGCACGCCATGGTCCAGCCCAGGGTGCCGTGACCGGTATTGAGGAACAGGTTGCGGAACGCCGTGGCACCGACAATCGGTGTACCGTCCGGGGTGGCCGGACGCAGACCGGTCCAGAAACTAGCCTGGCTCAGATCACCGCCGCGAGGATAAAGGTCGTTGACGATCATCTCCAGTGTTTCACGCCGACGCGGGTTGAGCGACAGGTCAAAACCGGCAATCTCAGCCATGCCGCCAACGCGGATACGGTTGTCGAAACGGGTGATCGCAACCTTGTAGGTCTCGTCGAGAATGGTCGAGGTCGGCGCCATGTCGCCATTGGTGATCGGGACTGTCAGCGAGTAGCCCTTCAGCGGATAGACCGGGGCTTTGATCCCCAGCGGCTTGAGCATGTGTGGC
Organism: Pseudomonas sp. MB-090624; assembly: GCF_003205245.1. NCBI lineage: Bacteria > Pseudomonadati > Pseudomonadota > Gammaproteobacteria > Pseudomonadales > Pseudomonadaceae > Pseudomonas > Pseudomonas sp. MB-090624. The sequence goes on from NZ_QJRK01000042.1 coordinate 13,963, forward strand.
GAATAGCTGCCCAGCGCCAGCACATAGCGGTCGGCGGTTTCCAGCTTGCCGTCGATCCACACGCCATTGATGCGGTCGCCGGCGAAGTCCAGGCGCTGGATGTCCCGGCCGAAGCGGAACTCCACGCCCAGCTTCAGCGCCATGTCGGCCAGCTTGGTGGTGAACAGCTGGCAGTCGCCGGTCTGGTCGTTGGGCAGGCGCAGGGCGCCAGCGAGAATGTCTTTCACACCGGCCAGGGCCGGCTCGACGCGGGCAATGCCATCGCGGTCCAGCAATTCGTACGGTACGCCAGACTGCTCAAGCACGGCGATATCCTTGGCCGCAGCATCGACCTGGGCCTGGGTACGGAACAGCTGGGTGGTGCCCAGGCTGCGGTTTTCGTAATTGATGCCGGTTTCGGCGCGCAGCTCGTCGAGGCAGTCACGGCTGTACTCGGACAGGCGCACCATGCGCTCCTTGTTCACCGCATAACGGCTGGCGGTGCAGTTGCGCAGCATCTGGGCCATCCACAGGTACTGGTCAACGTCTCCGGTGAGCTTGATTGCCAAGGGTGCATGGCGCTCCATAAGCCATTTGATGGCCTTCAGCGGCACACCCGGGGCGGCCCAGGGCGAGGCATAGCCGGGCGAGATCTGGCCGGCGTTGGCGAAGCTGGTTTCCATGGCCACCGCCGGCTGGCGGTCGACCACCGTCACTTCGAAACCTTGCCGGGCCAGGTAGTAGGCACTGGCGGTTCCAATCACACCGCTACCAAGTACCAGAACTCGCATCGTTGTATCCCTCACACGCGGCACGCCGCAGACTTTTATGGAAATGGCATGGATGGGCGCAGTATAGAAATTCGCGGGCAGTGCAATTCACTATATAAAAGCCTATTATTGGCGAGAATTCTCGGCATAATCGCCTTTCACGGAGGGGCATCCCCTATGAGAACCCAGCACCAGAGCAAGCGTGAACTGGACAAGATCGACCGCAACATTCTGCGTATCCTGCAGAATGACGGGCGTATTTCCTTCACCGAACTGGGCGAGAAAGTCGGGCTGTCCACCACCCCTTGCACCGAGCGGGTTCGCCGCCTTGAGCGCGAGGGCATCATCATGGGCTACAACGCCCGCCTGAACCCGCAGCACCTCAAGGGTAGCCTGCTGGTGTTCGTGGAAATCAGCCTGGACTACAAGTCGGGTGACACCTTCGAAGAGTTCCGCCGCGCGGTGCTGAAGCTGCCGCACGTGCTGGAATGCCACCTGGTTTCCGGTGACTTCGACTACCTGGTGAAAGCGCGCATTTCCGAGATGGCCTCGTACCGCAAGCTGCTCGGCGACATCCTGCTGAAGCTGCCGCACGTGCGCGAGTCGAAGAGCTACATCGTGATGGAAGAGGTGAAGGAGAGCCTCTGCCTGCCGATTCCGGACTGACGCTAGACCAACACCTGGCGGGTGCTGGCGATGAACTGGTGAACGAGCTGCTCGGCGCCAGGGTCGATCATCGGCTCAGGGCCCCGGCCACGGGGGCAGGCCATGCGCGGGGTGGTGCCGAACAAGCGGCAGATCATCGGCCGTTCTTCATACACCGTGCAGCCGTTGGGGCCCAGGTGCACACAGTCCAGGCGCGCCAGGGCGGCATCCTGCTCGGCCTGGGACTTGCGCGGCAGGCGGGCCATTTCTTCGGCCGAAGTGGTGACCGGGCCGCAGCAGTCGTGGCAGCCGGGTTCGCACTCGAAGGCAGGGATGAGTTCGCGCAGGAAGTGGATCTTGTGGCGGTTGCAGGACATGGCTGAATATTTGCGTAACGCTTGTGCTGGATGGAAGCAGTGGACCTGCTAATTTTGGCAGTTGTGGGTAAGCCTAATCATTCTACAAACTGACGAGACATCCCCCTTCAGCTAAGCGAGCCCCATCTGATGAAGAACCACATTCTGTTCTTTTACAGCGGACTCAAGCTTACCGTGCTGAAAAGCTCTCGGGAAACACAACGCATCTTCCGGGCATCAGATTTCTCCCTCGCCGAAATTAAGCCCACAGTCACCAATCTGCAAGCTGTTGATCATCGGAAAACACCTTTGATGGGAAACTCGGATGGTGTGGGTCGACCATTCAGCTTTACTCCTTTTGGCCATATCTTCGCTAACTGCTCAACAAACATTGGCTTCACCGGGGAACGTTTGGATCTTGCCAGTGGATGCTATCCGCTCGGCGCCGGTCGCCGCAGCTATAGCCCTGTGTTGATGCGCTTCCTTAGCGGTGACTCACAGAGCCCGTTCTTCAAAGGTGGGACCAATGCTTATGCCTATTGTTTGAACGACCCCATCAACTACACCGACCCGTCGGGGTGCACTGGAGAGTTCATGAACCGGATCAGGTCAAAAGTCCTGCGCCGCCGCCATCACCGGACACCGGCTACTCCGCCTCCCTACTCACCAACCCCTCCCGGCGTGCCAGCTCAACCGCTTGGGGCCGCAAACAATGAACAAGCTCCTCCTTCCTACTTTGGCTGGGGGGAAGCTCCCCCCCTGTACGATCAAAATGCGCCGCCCATCAACAGCAACAATCGATCACGGCCATACAGCAGTACACCGCAGCCAAGGGAGTCGGTTCTGGAACTGCGTGAAGGCCAACTGATAATGGTCAACTCACTCGCCGAGATTACTCAGGCAAAGTCGCTAGCCAATGACCCAGCGCTTTCAGCGACTATCCGCCTCAATGCGTCAAACACGCTGATACGCATGAGTCTTAACAAACTGCCCACACAAACCGACAGCGGAATACTTTCCGCAATCCGCACCGCTCATCAGCTATACGACATTCGTGGTGCCGGCACTATGGATGCGCCTGAGCCAACGCAGGCCTTTGCCTTGCCGGTTGAGAGCACCAGACGCCCCTGAATGGGCCGTTTGGTTGCCCCCTTCTTGATCCCGAGCTTATCCTCCATTTTTGGCCGATAACAACTCAGGACCTACCCAATGATCCACAGCGCGCAGCACGCAGCCTCCTATTACGCCGCCAGCAGCGCGCCACACCCCGACCACGCCTACCTGCAAGGCGAACACAACGCTGACGTGTGCATCATCGGCGGCGGCTACTCGGGCCTGAACACCGCCATCGAGCTGGCCGAGCGTGGCTTCTCGGTCATCCTGCTGGAAGCGCGCAAACTCGGCTGGGGCGCCAGTGGGCGCAACGGCGGCCAGCTGATTCGCGGGGTCGGCCATGGTCTGGAGCAGTTTCTGCCGGTGATTGGCGAGGACGGCGTGCGCAGCATGAAGCTGATGGGCCTGGAGGCCGTGCAGATTGTGCGCGAGCGGGTCGAGCGGCATGCCATTGCCTGCGACCTGACCTGGGGCTACTGCGACCTGGCCAACAAACCCGCCGAGCTGCTGGGCTTTGCCGAAGACGCCGAAGAGCTGCGTAGCCTCGGCTACCCACACGAGCTGCGCCTGGTCGGCAAGGACGATATCCACAGCGTGGTCGGCGCCGACTGCTATGTGGGTGGGCTGATCGACATGGGCTCCGGGCACCTGCACCCGCTCAACCTGGCCCTGGGCGAAGCGGCCGTGGCCGCGCGCCTGGGGGTAAAGCTGTTCGAGCAGTCCGAAGTTACCCGCATCGACTACGGCACATCAGTGCAAGTGCATACCGCCCAAGGCCGGGTGCGCGCCAAGACCCTGGTGCTGTGCTGCAACGCCTACCACAACAACCTCAACCGCGAACTGGGCGGCAAGGTGCTGCCAGCGGGCAGCTACATCATCGCCACCGAGCCGCTGGGCGAGGAACGCGCCCGCAGGCTGCTGCCGCAGAACATGGCAGTGTGCGACCAACGGGTAGCCCTGGATTACTATCGCCTCTCAGCCGACAACCGGCTGCTGTTCGGCGGCGCCTGCCACTACTCGGGCCGAGACCCGAAGGACATCGCCGCCTACATGCGGCCGAAGATGCTCAAGGTGTTCCCCGAGTTGGCCAACGTACGCATCGATTACCAGTGGGGTGGCATGATCGGCATCGGCGCCAACCGCCTGCCGCAGGTCGGCCGGCTGGGCAGCCAGCCGAACGTGTATTACGCCCAGGCCTACTCGGGCCATGGGCTCAACGCCACCCACCTGGCCGCGCGCCTGCTGGGCGAAGCCATCAGCGGCCAGGAAAGCGGGCGCTTCGACCTTTTCAACAAGGTGCCGCACATCACCTTCCCTGGCGGCCAGCACCTGCGCTCGCCACTGCTGGCGCTGGGGATGCTGTGGCATCGCCTCAAAGAGCTGGCCTGAAAGGCCCCATCCTGGTGGCAGCAACTGTCTTGCTTAAAATCTAAAGCTGACTAGCCCCCCTGTGGGAGCGGGCGTGCCCGCCAAGCCAACCCCGTGGTGGATGGCACGGGCTTCGCCCGTGTTCGCGGGCAAGCCCGCTCCCACATGGATCGCGCCAGCTTTTTGAAATTGAGCAAGACAGTTGCTCCCACAGGTTCGGTGCAAGTTTCAAGTCTGGGGCACAACAGGCCCTCCAGCGACCATCGTGTCAGTCCTTCCAGAAGGGTTTGCGGCCTTCGAGCCGCGCCTGCTCCCAGCTCAGCCCAACATCGCGCAGCTCGGCATCGGTCAACTGCAACAGCGCCCTGCGGGTACGCCAGCGGTGCAGCATCAGGCCCCAGCGCCCCAACCCCTGCGGCGCGTTGAATACCTTGGCCTGCTGCTCGGTTTCCAGTTCCTTGGCCAACAGCTGCAAGCGCACATCGCTCATGCCCCCCATCACCGCACCCTCCCCGTTCAGTCGATACCGTAGGGAAAGCATGCGCGAGGGCGATACCGGCAATACAGATCCAAAACAGCCTTATTATTCCCATACAGCATTGGCTGGCGGCCGACTGAATGCTGTATTTTCCAGGCAACTGTACCGGTCGCTGCCTACAGGTAGCCCAGGAGTATGCCTTGACCCTTTACCTCAACCTCGCCGAACTGCTCGGTGCCCGCATCGAGCAGGGCCTGTATCGCCCAGGCCAGCGCCTGCCGTCGGTACGCGCCCTGAGCGTGGAGCACGGGGTCAGCCTGAGCACCGTGCAGCAGGCCTACCGCATGCTCGAAGACAGCGGCATGGTCTCGCCCAGGCCCAAGTCCGGCTATTTCGTCAGCGACCACCGCCAGCTGCCAGCGCTGCCTGCAGTCAGCCGCCCGGCCCAGCGCCCTGTGGACATCTCGCAATGGGAACAGGTACTCGAGCTGGTGCGCAGCACCCCGCACAAGGACGTGGTGCAACTCGGCCGCGGCATGCCCGATATCGACAGCCCAACCCTCAAGCCTTTGCTGCGCAGCCTCGCCCAGTTGAGCCGGCGCCAGGACATGCCGGGGCTGTATTACGACAATATCCATGGCAACCTGGCGCTGCGCGAGCAGGTGGCGCGGCTGATGCTCGATTCCGGCTGCCGCCTGGGCCCGGCCGACCTGGTGATCACCACCGGCTGCCATGAAGCGCTGTCATGCAGCATTCGCGCGGTTTGCGAGCCAGGCGACATCGTTGCGGTCGACTCGCCCAGCTTCCACGGCGCCATGCAAACCCTCAAGGGCCTGGGCATGAAAGCGCTGGAGATCCCCACCGACCCGGTCACCGGCATCAGCCTGGAAGCGCTGGAGCTGGCCCTGGAGCAGTGGCCGATCAAGCTCATTCAGATCACCCCCAGCTGTAACAACCCACTCGGCTACATCATGCCCGAGGCGCGCAAGAAGGCCTTGCTCAGCCTGGCCCAGCGCTACGACGTGGCGATCCTGGAAGACGATGTGTACGGCGACCTGGCCTACACCTACCCGCGCCCGCGCACCCTCAAGTCATTCGACGACGATGGCCGCGTGTTGCTCTGCAGTTCGTTCTCCAAAACCCTGGCCCCCGGCCTGCGGGTGGGCTGGGTGGCACCTGGGCGCTATCTGGAACGGGTGCTGCACATGAAATACATCAGTACCGGCAGCAGCGCCAGCCAGCCGCAACTGGCAATTGCCGACTTCATCGCCGGCGGGCACTACCAGCCCCACATGCGGCGCATGCGCAGCCAGTACCAGCGTGGCCGTGACCTGATGAGCGATTGGGTAACGCGCTACTTCCCGGCGGGTACCCGGGTCAGCCGGCCGCAGGGCGGCTTCATGCTGTGGGTGGAATTCCCCGAACATTTCGACACGCTGCGGCTGAACCGCGCTTTACTGGAGCAAGGTGTTCAGGTGGCGGTGGGCAGTATCTTCTCGGCCTCGGGCAAGTTCCGCCACTGCCTGCGCATGAACTTCGCCGCGCGGCCAACGCCGCAGATCGAGGCTGCCGTGCGCAAGGTAGGTGAAACCGCCCTTCGTCTACTGGATGAAGAAAGCGCCGACGCGTAACTTTGCGCCGCCCGCCACTGTCCAACCTCCACAGCCCTTGCCGCACAGGACGATCCACCCTTGAGACCTCAGCGCGCCTTGTCTTTGTTGCTGATGCTGTTGCTCGGCCTTGCCGGCTGTGCCAGCGTCAGTACCCCACGCGAAACCAGCCAGGCCCTGCCCGCCAACGACTCCGCGTTCGGCCGCTCGGTGCTGCGCCAGGCGGCACCGTATGGCGGGCAGTCCGGCTTTCGCCTGCTGCCCAACAGCAACGAGGCATTTCGCGCCCGCGCCGAATTGATCCGCAACGCCCAAGCCAGCATCGACCTGCAGTACTACATCGTGCACGACGGCCTCAGCACCCGCGCCCTGGTGCACGAACTGCTGCGTGCCGCCGACCGCGGCGTGCGCGTACGCATTCTGCTCGACGACACCACCAGCGACGGCCTGGACACCATCATGGGCACCCTCGCTGCCCACCCGAATATCCAGATCCGCGTGTTCAACCCACTGCACCTGGGCCGCAGCACCGGGGTGACGCGCGCCTTCGGCCGCCTGTTCAACCTGTCGCGCCAGCACCGCCGCATGCACAACAAGCTGTTCCTGGTGGACAACAGCATGGCTATCGTCGGCGGCCGTAACCTCGGCGACGAGTATTTCGATGCCGAGCCCAACCTCAACTTCACCGACATCGACCTGCTGAGCGTCGGCCCTATCGCCGAGCAACTGGGGCACAGTTTCGACCAGTACTGGAACAGCGCGCTCAGCCGACCTATCAGCGATTTTCTGTGGCATGCGCCGGATGCCGACGACCTGCGTGCCAGTCGTCATCGCCTGGAAGTCTCGCTGGCTGAAGCCAGGACCCAGCGCAAGGCCTTGTACGATCGGTTGATGGCCTACCAGTCGCAGCCGCGCCTGGATGTGTGGCGCAACGAGCTGATCTGGGCCCATGCCCAGGCGCTGTGGGATGCCCCAAGCAAGGTACTGGCCGATGACGAGCCGGACCCGCAGTTGCTGCTGAGCCACCAGTTGGCGCCTGACCTGGCCAACGTGCACAGCGAACTGATGCTGACATCGGCTTATTTCGTGCCGGGCGAGCCAGGGCTGCTGTACTTGACCGGCCGTGCCGACGCAGGTGTCTCGGTAAAGCTCCTGACCAACTCATTGGAAGCCACCGATGTGCCGGCCGTGCACGGTGGCTACGCCCCCTATCGCCGAGCCTTGCTCGAACATGGGGTACAGCTTTATGAGCTGCGCCGCCAGCCGGGCGACCCCAGCGCGGGGCGCTTGAGTTTCCGCGGTAGCTCGGACTCCAGCCTGCACACCAAGGCGATCGTGTTCGACCGGCGCAAGACTTTCATCGGTTCATTCAACTTCGACCCGCGTTCGGTCCTGTGGAATACCGAAGTGGGGGTGCTGGTGGACAGCCCGGAACTGGCCGAATACACCCGCGAGCTGAGCCAGCAGGGTATGGCGCCGGCGCTGAGCTATCAGGTGAAACTGCAGGGGGGCAGACTGGTGTGGGCGACTGAGGACAATGGACAGCAGCATGTGCTGACCTCCGAGCCGGGCGGGATGTGGCGCAGGTTCAATGCCTGGGTCAGCAAGGCGGTTGGCCTGGAGAAAATGTTGTAGCGACGATTTTGGGGCTGCTTTGCAGCCCCAAAAACGCTCAGGCAGACACAGCCTCAAACGCCCCGCGCCTCTGGGTCAACACCACCAGCCCCGCAGCCCCTGCAGCCATCAGCAACAGCAACGCATGCCCGCTGACCCACTGGCTGCCTGCCCCGGCCAACAATGGCCCCAGCAGGCAGCCAATGCCCCACAACTGCGCCACGTGAGCATTGGCCCGCACCAGTTCATCGTCGCGGTAGCGCTCACCGATCAGCACCAGCGACAAGGTGAAAAGGCCGCCGGCACTGGCCCCGAACAGTACCCACAGCGGCCATATCACCGGCGTGTGCAGCAACAGCGGGATCGCCAGGCTGGAGACCAGTAGCGTTACCGCACAGCCGGTGAACAACGCACGGCGCGACATATGATCGGCCAGCGCGCCGATGGGCAACTGCAGCACAGCATCGCCGACCACCACGGTACTGACCATGAACAAGGCGATTTCAGTGGTAAAACCTTGCTGCAGGCAGTACACCGGCAGCAACGTCAGGATCATTGCCTCGAACGAGGCAAACAGGGCGATGGCCCAGGCAATCACGGGCAAGCGACGGCAGAACCTGAACAGGTCGCCGAAGCCGACACTGCAGGCTTCGGTGCTCGGTGCACCGCCGCGCCCCAACAGTACCAGCGGCGCGAGCAGCAGCAGGCCGGTGGCGGCCCAGAAACCAAAATCGTCAGCCGAACCGAGTACGCCCAGCACCAGCGGCCCGGCCAGCTGGCTCAAGGCGTAGCTGCTACCGTACAGCGCCACCAGGCGGCCGCGCCATTGCTCGACCACCAGCTGGTTGATCCAGCTCTCACCCAGGATAAACACCACGGTCAAGGACATGCCGATCATCAGCCGCAACAGCAACCACAGCGGGTAGCTGGGCAATAGCGCGACCAGGCCGATGGACAACGCACCGCCCCACAGGCAGATGCGCATGGCCGCAGGTAAGCCGACCCAGCCGGCCAGGCGGCTGGCCAGGCTGGCACCCGCCAGTACCCCCAGCGCAGGCATCGCGGCCATCACGCCGATGGCGAAACTGCCATAGCCCCAGGCTTCCAGACGCAGAGATACCAGGGGCATGCTCACGCCCAGCGCCAGGCCGACACTGAGCACTGATGCCAGTACGGCGAAGTAGGTCCCCCAACGCATTGCTGCCTCCCGGGCCAAGAATTTTCCATGGCCCATTCGCGGGTAAACCCGCTCCCACAGGTACACCACCACCCTTGAAAGCGGTGCAGTACCTGTAGGAGCGGGTTTACCCGCGAATGGGCCGCAAAGCGGCCCCTCCTGGAATTACAGCTTGATCCAGGTCGCCTTCAACTCGGTGTATTTCTCCAGCGCATGCAGCGACTTGTCACGGCCGTTGCCCGATTGCTTGAAGCCACCGAACGGTGCGGTCATGTCGCCGCCGTCGTACTGGTTGACCCACACGCTGCCGGCGCGCACGGCCCGCGCAGTCTTGTGCGCCTTGGAAATGTCCGCCGTCCAGATACCGGCCGCCAGGCCGTACGGGGTGTCGTTGGCGATGGCGATGGCTTCTTCGGCGGTGTCGAAGGCAATCACCGACAGCACCGGCCCGAAGATTTCTTCCTGGGCGATGCGCATGGCATTGGTCACGCCATCGAAGATGGTCGGCTCCACATAGGTGCCACCGGTTTCCTCCAGGGTGCGCTTGCCGCCGGTCAGCAGCTTGGCGCCATCCTTGTGGCCGGCCTCGATGTACGACAGAACGGTATTCATTTGCTGGGTATCGACCAACGCACCCACGGTGGTCTCTGGGTCGAGTGGGTTACCGGGCTTCCAGCCTTTCAGGGCCTCGACCACCATGGGCAGGAACTTGTCCTTGATCGAGCGCTCGACCAGCAGGCGCGAACCGGCGGTGCACACTTCGCCCTGGTTGAAGGCGATGGCACTGGCGGCAGCCGCAGCGGCCGCTTGCAGGTCCGGTGCATCAGCGAAGACGATGTTCGGGCTTTTGCCGCCAGCCTCCAGCCAGATTCGTTTCATGTTCGATTCGCCCGCATAGACCATCAGTTGCTTGGCGATCTTGGTCGAGCCGGTGAACACCAGCGTGTCGACATCCATGTGCAGGGCCAACGCCTTGCCCACGGTGTGGCCGTAGCCTGGCAGCACGTTCAGTACACCCGCCGGGATGCCGGCCTCGATCGCCAGTTGCGCGATGCGAATGGCGGTCAGCGGCGATTTTTCCGAAGGCTTGAGCACTACCGAGTTACCGGTGGCCAGTGCCGGGCCAAGTTTCCAGCAGGCCATCAGCAGCGGGAAGTTCCACGGTACGATGGCACCGACCACGCCGACTGGCTCACGGGTAACCAGGCCAAGCTGGTCGTGTGGGGTGGGCGCGACCTCGTCGTAAACCTTGTCGATGGCTTCGGCGGTCCAGTGAATGGCCTGGGCTGCACCGGGGATGTCGATGCTGGAGGAGTCACCGATCGGCTTGCCCATATCCAGGGTTTCCAGCAGCGCCAGCTCTTCGACGTTCTTGCGCAGCAGGTCGGCGAAACGGATCAGCGTGGCTTTGCGCTTGGCCGGGGCCAACTGCGACCAGACGCCAGCGTTGAAGGTGGCACGCGCGTTTTCCACGGCACGGTTGGCATCGGCCAGGTCGCAGCTGGCAACCTTGGCCAGGAAGCGTCCGTCGACCGGGCTCAGGCACTCGAAGGTTTCACCGGATACGGCATCGGTGTATTCGCCGTTGATGAAGGCACGGCCTTCGATCTTCAGTTGCTGGGCGCGTTGTTCCCAGTCCGCACGGGTCAGGGTGGTCATACGAAACTCCTCCTCTTGTTTAGGTGCAACGCCGCACTGAGGACTCACAGGCGTTGTCAGAATTCTGGCCGGGCGACGAGCGCACACTGGCAACCGATACCCTAAACCAGCCACTGTAAACTATCAATATATTTGACACGGAAGGCCCAAAAGCCTACTGATGTTAATTTTATTTAACAAGAACAGGAGCCGCACCATGAACATCGCCAGCATCATCGACTTCGCCCAAGTGCTCACTGAAGCCGAACGGTACCGCCCTGCGGCTGAAAAAATCCTCAAGGGTGAGCCAGACCAGGCGGTCTACAACCATTACTCCAGCCCATGCGGGCAGTTTGCCGCAGGCGTTTGGGAGGGTGAGGTCGGCCAGTGGAAAGTGAACTACACCGAGCATGAATACTGCGAGATCGTTCAGGGCGTTTCGGTACTGCGCGACGACAACGGCGGTGCCAAGACCCTGCGCGCCGGCGACCGGTTCGTAATCCCGGCCGGGTTCACAGGCACCTGGGAAGTGCTTGAGCCGTGCCGCAAGATCTACGTCATGTTCGAGCAGAAGTAATTATGTAGCGCAGCTGGCCAGGCGGCATGCGTGAGGATGGCCCTGCCCACAACGGGCCATTCACCTCAACAGGAAGATCACCATGACCAACGATGACGTCAAACAAGCCCTCGCCCACCTGGTCGGCGCCCCTTACGTGCCAGAGCTCAAAGACACCATCTGCGCCATTACCGGTCGCTCCCGCGTGGTCGGCCCCACCGACATGTGCACCCGCGAGTTCGACCCTACCCGCATCCAGATCAGGACCGACGCCAACCAGGTGATTCAGGGCTTCGAATTCAACTGACCTTGCAGCAGGCATAAAAAAACCCGCGTCCTTACGGATGCGGGTTTTTTTTCAGGTCGCCGATCAATTACTTGATCTTGGCTTCCTTGTACACCACGTGCTTGCGAACAACCGGATCATATTTCTTGATCTCGATTTTGTCCGGGGTGGTGCGCTTGTTCTTGTCGGTGGTGTAGAAGTGGCCGGTACCGGCACTCGAAACCAGACGGATCAATTCACGCATGATGCTCTCCCTTAAACCTTGGCGCCAGCTTTACGGATGTCAACCAGAACGGCGTCGATGCCGCGCTTGTCGATGATACGCATGCCTTTGGCGGAAACGCGCAGACGCACGAAGCGCTTCTCGGATTCAACCCAGAAACGGTGGTGCTGCAGGTTCGGCAGGAAACGACGACGGGTTTTGTTGTTTGCGTGGGAAATGTTGTTCCCGGTTACTGGACCCTTACCAGTAACTTGACAGACTCTCGACATGACTCAGCCCTCTAAAACCACATGCCCAACCCGGCATGGGTTGGCCGCTTAATCTCTCAGTCTTTGGCGCCTGGGCGCCGTGATTCTGGAGGCCTTATCGACCGGATCCGCTTATGCGACAGGCCGAGCCCCTAGAAAAGAGCGCTGCTTTATACCAGAAAGACCTGGCTGCAACAATAGTTGATGCACATTGGCGCAAGCCCGATTCAGCCGGGGCAGCATACCTTCAGGCCCCGCCAGCCGTCGACCGCTCGTCGCCACATTTGTAAAAAAGGATGTGGTCATTTCCCGACAGGCACACTAGGGTAGGCTTTTTCCAGACTGCACTGGCAGATGGGCCACTGACAGCCAAGGAGCCACCATGCGTGCCGCCGCCCTTTCCTTATTGTTCAACTCCCTGTTCACCGCCACCCTGTTCGCGGGTGGCATCGCCCAGGCCGCGCCCCTGAGCGTTTGCAGCGAGGCCAGCCCCGAAGGCTTCGACGTGGTGCAGTACAACTCGCTGACCACCACCAATGCCACCGCCGACGTGCTGATGAACCGCCTGGTGGAGTTCGATGCGGCACAGGGCAAAGTGGTGCCGAGTCTGGCGGCCAGCTGGACGGTCTCGGCCGACGGGCTGGTGTACGACTTCACCCTGCGCGACGGTGTGAAGTTCCATACCACCCCGTACTTCAAGCCCACCCGCGAATTGAATGCCGATGACGTGCTGTTCAGCTTCCAGCGCATGCTCTACCCAGCCCATGCCTGGCACAAGACTGCACCCGGCGGCTACCCGCACGCCCAGTCGCTGCAACTGGGTAGCCTGATCAAGGCGATCGACGCCCCGGCCCCGAACACCGTGCGCTTCACCCTCAGCCACCCAGACGCCACGTTCCTGGCCACCCTGAGCATGGGCTTCGCGTCCATCTACTCTGCCGAATATGCCGACAAGCTGCTCAAGGCCGGCACGCCAGAGAAGCTCAACAGCCAGCCGATCGGCACCGGGCCGTTCACCTTCCAGCGCTTCCAGAAGGACGCTGTGGTGCGCTACCGCGCCAACCCGGACTACTTCGGCGGCAAGCCGGCAGTGGACCCGTTGATCTTCGCCATCACCACCGATGCCAACGTGCGCCTGCAGAAGCTCAAGCGCGGCGAATGCCAGGTCGCCTTGTCGCCCAAACCGCTGGATATTGCCGAAGCGGCCAAGGACGACAAGCTCAAGGTGGCCAGTACGCCCGCGTTCATGACCGCCTTTGTCGCCATCAACAGCCAGCACCCGCCACTGGACAAGCCGGAAGTCCGCCAGGCGATCAACCTGGCCTTCGACAAGCAGGCTTACCTCAAGGCCGTGTTCGAAGACTCTGCGGTGGCGGCCAACGGCCCCTACCCGCCCAATACCTGGAGCTACGCCAAGGACTTGCCCGGCTACCCTCTGGACTTGAAAAAGGCCAAGGCCCTGCTGGCCAAGGCCGGCCTGGCGGAGGGCTTCAGCACCACTATCTGGACGCGGCCATCGGGCAGCCTGCTCAACCCCAACCCAAGCCTTGGCGCGCAAATGCTGCAGGCCGACCTGGCCAAGGTCGGCATCAAGGCCGAGATCCGTGTGATCGAATGGGGTGAGCTGATCCGCCGCGCCAAGGCCGGCGAGCATGACCTGCTGTTCATGGGCTGGGCCGGTGACAACGGCGACCCGGATAACTTCCTCAGCCCGCAGTTCTCCTGTGCGGCAGTGGAGTCGGGTACCAACTTCGCACGGTTCTGCGACAGCCGCCTGGACCAGCTGATCAGTGCCGGGCGCACCACCAACGACCAGAGCGTGCGTAGCCGGCTGTACCAGCAGGCGCAAACCCTGATTCAGCAGCAGGCACTGTGGGTGCCGTTGGCGCACCCGACAGCGGCGACCCTGCTGCGCCAGGAAGTCGAGGGGTACCAGGTCAGCCCGTTCGGGCGGCTGGATTTCAGCAAGGTGTCGGTGGCCAGGTAGACCTGCACCGGGCTCTTCGCGGGCTTGCCCGCGAAGAGGCCAGCACACAACTAAACGGCCTAAGCCACGATCCACCCCTGCTCAACCATCGACAACGGCTCCCCGTCGCCAATGATGATGTGATCCAGCACCCGCACGTCGATCAATGCCAGCCCGCGTTTGAGCGACAAGGTCAGGTGCACATCGTCCTGGCTAGGCTCACTGTTGCCTGAAGGGTGGTTATGGCACTTATGGTATATGTTCGGAAACGTTGCAGATCTGGAGCTACCGATGCCAGACGTCCCTTTCTGCGAGATCCGAATGATTCGTACTGCCTCCAGCGGCCTCAGGCCATACCTGCTGGTGCAGGGGGTTCCAGTGATCCTAGCAAACCTCTGGGCGGAGGATTTGCTCCACAGATCGCGTCTCAATACCGTCGAAAATTACCTACGTGACATCGCTATCGCGTACGAGTGGGCTCTCAGCCGAGGTTCTCCACTGGAAGCGAAGCTTGAGCGCCTAGCGGTGTTCAGCTCAGCGGAACTGACATCGCTGGCCGAACGCCTCTGCTCCACCAAACGCGGTGCGGGTGCGAGCCAATCGACATGCACCCGACGACTCGAAGCTGTCAAATCATTCATAGATTTCTCCTTCGAGCACTACGTTGAGCTCAATCGACTAGGTCTACTTGAGCAAAGCCAAGCGGAAAAAAACAAAGCCAAGAATCTGCGAAATCTTCAAAAAAAAATCACCAAGATTGCATATCAATCAGAACCGCCGCTACCAGCAACGCCACTTGACTCCGGCGGACAAGCCTTATTCAAAGGGGTGCTCAGTCCTGATGACTTTAGGAACCCATTCCAAAGTAAACAGATACAGGCACGCAATTACTGTCTGTTCTTAGTAATGCTTGAAACACTTGCCAGGCGTGGCGAAGTGGTTCTCATAGAACTCGACGACGTTGACCTTGGTCCCTCACCTACAATACGCATCAAGCGCCCAAGCGATATCAACAGGGAGCGGAGACTGGACGGGGCTAGTCTCAAGACGCGCGGTCGGATAGTCCCCATAACCGCATCGGTAGCCGCGGTTCTGAACGAATACATTTCCGATCATCGCCCTAAACTGATCAAACCAAAAAGACCTTGTACAGCCCTATTCGTGAGTTCCCGTGACGGGAGACGGCTATCTGCGCGAACCGTAAACACCATTCTTCGTACCGTTGCAGCCAGCCTCGGCTTGCCAAACTTTTCAACACGAATTCATCCGCACGGCTTGAGGGCGACAGGGGCAAATATAGCTCGCAAAAAGTTTGAAAAAAGTGGCGCCAACAGCATTAATGTAAAAGATGCTCTGGCGTATCTGGGCGGATGGAGCCCCAGCAGCGAAAGTGTTCAGCGCTACTCTCGACAGGCCATATCTGATCGGCTCGGCGAAATAATCAGAAGCTCAGACAGCTCAAATTTTCGAGGCAATGAAGATGATTAAAATTTCGCCTGCCGAACTCGTAGCCGAGATTGAATGTCGCTTCGGCATCGAGGCCGATGCCTTTCCTTCCACAGTCAAATCCACCTTCGGTCAGGCTATAACAATTCACAACAATGATGCGTGGGTTGAGAGAATAACGGTAGAGATTGTCGGGTGTGCTCCGATGAATATTGCGTGGAGCAAGCCCCTACATTCTAACTTGTTAGTTGAGTGGCTACTCAGAGGGTGGTTCATCGACAGACTCCAAACCCACATCGACCTTAGGCCTCTGATTGTCGTCCAGCGGCTTCTGGCCCAGCATAAATTTTCGGGAAATGACGCGGATACTATTGGCAATAGGTTATCGACATTTGCTGTACGTGAATGCACTCGATTAAAAGCATCAAGCTGGTATGAGGAGCTAGTTGCTCTTCGAGTATTTTATCGATGGTGCTTGGATGAAGAAGTCCCAGGCTTCAACGAACATGACAGCCTTGAACTATCACAGCTTACAGTAAAGGCGCATGATAACAGGCATTTAGTCACGATGCGAGATGATGACTTTGGCCCTTTCACTCGCGTACAACTCGCGAACATTGAGATGAAGCTTGCCAACAATCCGCTCATCACTCATGCCCAACGCACGCTTTTTTTGCTCTGTCGCGACTGGGCTCTTCGCCCTATACAGTTGGCCCTAATGCAGGTTACTGACTTCGGGATCGATGAGGGCGGCCCCTTTGTAAAGGTGCCGAGTGTTAAAGGAATTAGACGTTCAAGGCTCAGGAGGCATCCGAGCAACCTGGTAAAACGTTACATCGCTAACGATACTGCAGAGGCAGTAGAACTTCAGTGCACTTTAGCTGAGACCCAATGCAATGCCGCATCGAAGGAAATCAACGCGATATGTGCCAGGCATGGAATAAGCACTCCAGTACTTCCTACGCCGTTGTTTCCCTCGGCGTACACAACCGAAAACCGCCTTTTACGCTTCCTCACCAACCCCAAGCTGACACCATTCACATTACATCTCGACAACCATAGAATAAGTTATGCGCTAACATCTCTCACTTGGATACTCCAGTTACCAGACCCTCATCGACCCATACAAAAAACAGAGCCCTTCATGCGGATCACCGCGTACCGACTGCGCAGGACCAAGGCTACTTCAATGGTTCTTTCCGGTGCATCCCCTGAAGAGGTCGCTGAAGCTTTAGATCATTCAAATCTGAACTCTATAAAGCACTACTTCCATTACAACCTTGAGCTGCAAGAGTTCATAAATACGACCCACATGGCAAGCCCGGAGATCAATGCAGCCGTGCAGATGTGGTGCGGCAAATTCATGGAAGAAATCCCTGACAGATCCGCGCTAAGGCCAATAAGTGGCTTAGGATCATGCAATTCTGAAGAGCCATGTCCTTACCACCCGACGGTCACTTGCTATGCATGCCCTAAATTCAGACCTAGCCGTCATGCTAATCATGAAGGGGCTTTAGCAGACATCACTAAATTCCAGCAGATGCTCGGGAGCAATTCCACTGGCGCTATGGCCCAACAGGTCGAAGCAGCAATTCACGGCGCTAAGTCAGTAATCATTGCTGTGAAGGAGTTGAAAGAATGAGCATATCAATGATGGTCTTAGACGACCGATACAAACATGCAGAGCAACAATTTAATGACCTCAAGGCCAACGGATTAGTAGCAGGAGATTTCGAGGGCAAGGTATGGCAGTATCGATCGAGTAATATTCCCTTCACATCACTCGATCCTCTCAACAGGCGAAATCAAGACCAACCCCCTCTCCCGCTAGTGATTGGCAAGCTTGCGCGCTGCTTTATAGTTAAAGAAATTCTGGCACATCCGTCAGCAGAGCTGATTATCGGCAGAATGGCCTCGATTAGGCATCTATCCGCAGTAATGGATAGCGAAAACATTGAGTGGAGCGACATAACGCGCAAAGTCTTCGACCGCACCGTAGACTCGATCAGGCATGGACGTTCAGACTCTACCATTTACCATAGAGCAAATGCCCTCAAGGCATTTGTTGATTTCCTCAACCAACTTAGCGTAATGGCCGATGGAGTACTGCTGCGATTCGTCGATAGGTTTATCAAATGGCAAACTGGGATACCCAACCCGACTCATAGTGCGCTTGAACTCACATCACGAGAGTTTCAGCAAAGAGAAGAAAATCTATACTCTTCTGACTTGCACAAAGGGATTGCACAAGCCAGGTGGTTGATCAAGCAGAACCCACATTTGGAGCCAACTGCGGGCTTCGATAGAATTCGACTTGAGGCGACCTGCTTTGGAATGGCGCTCGGTTTGAGAGTTGGTGAGATCGCGAATCTTCCAAAGAGTTGCCTTTTCCAAGATCCCAACACTCACACGACGTTCGTACGAGTGCCTGTAGAAAAAAACTGCATCCCCAACGCCGTACCCGTCGCAGACCTATGGAGCGCACCACTCACCGAAGCGTACGAGTACTTGCTGGCTGTCACTCAGGATGCTAGAGAGCGTGCTCTTGACATTGAAACCAATGGTTTCTCATTTATAGATAAAGCACTCGCAGCCTATCGCGCTAACCATCCGTTAGATCCCGGCGCGGTGGATCAACTCTCATCGTTGGATCTGCCCGTAGAACATCACTACTTTGTTGAGGAGATATGTAAGTGCTTCCCCGTATCTCCAAAAGAGCTCTACAGTGGTGGGCGATTTTACAGCAGCAGCGTTGAACTCCCTAGAATAACGGCCGCTCGAATCGCAATTTGGATAGATGAACGAATGCATAATTGGGATTGGTCTAATTTTCTCAATGAGTACAAAAAGAACTGTTATAGCGTATCCGTCATTGACATTGCAAAACACACAAAATCCTCCGAGGCGTCAGTAAAAAAGAGCAAATGGTTTGTAGATCACCTGCGCACCTTTCTCAAGGGAATGGTTCACGACGGGCTTTTCAAGCCTGGAAACAATCCTTCACATGCGCAACTCTTCGACATCCGGAATGAGTGGGCAAGCATCAGAGAACTTATGTTATCTCAAAGAGGATTCGGGGCGGGAGTACCATCCCTGGTCATAGATATCAGACTGCTCAAGCGCCTTTTAGAAGATAAATACAGATTTCACCTGCGACGCCATTTTGAAGAACAATTTTCAATGCCTGGTGATGGAAGTGAAGCACCTTATCATGCGAAGCACACTGCCAAAGGTTATCCTAGCAAGCTGAGTGACAACTTACTTGTAATCTGGGAAAACCAGTTTGACTCGATATCTGAGCTAGGGATCATCCCCCGCCCCCTATTTAGAGCCGATCTCTACAACTATCTCTCTTCGAACTCCTCAAAAAAAACAATCTTTCAGCGCCTTGACCTACGAGGGCAAGACGGTGAAATCTTTTCCATCACTCCTCATCAAATCCGTCGTTGGGTTACCACGGCAATTCTTCGTTCTGGTCCCTCTGAAACAGCTGTGGACCTATGGATGGGGCGAACCCCACGCCAAAGCCGTCAATATGACTACCGTACTGCCAAAGAGCGAGCAGAATATGTGAGATCTTTATACTTGGCCGTTGACCCTCCCCCAGACTTTTTGGGCAGGCTAGTAATCCGATGGCGGGAGGAGTCAATCGCTGACGAACAAATCGAAGAGATGATCATCGAGAAACTCAGCATTCTCAACCTAACGCCTTGGGGCGGGTGTACACGTGAGCTCTATATCAGTCCGTGCGACAGGGGCCTCATGTGTATCAGAGGCTTCGGTACAGATTCTGGATGTAAATCCTTTCACCTGAACCCTGATGATCTGGAAGCAAAGGCCGCTATCGAGAGCTTACTCAGCGAGTACGAGAAAATTTTGAGGGCAATTTTTGACAACCAAACTGACATCACGTCTAGTATTGAGGCTGAGCTCGATAATACTCACGCTTTCGATCAGCACGTTCTGTTTGTGATGGATATGGTTACGAGCTGCAAAACGGCCTTAGAAGCTTACTCAAAACCTAAGAAGGCTTCATCATGAAGCAGGAAAAAAAATGGAAGGACCACGTGCGGTCCATTCTCGCCGAATATGAGGCCGGACGGGTTCAGGAACCGCTCACCCAAAGTGGCCTTGCCCAGCAGGCGGGTGTTAGTCGTCAAACGCTCTGGAGAGATGAGGAAATACGATCTTTATATACGGCCACTCAGACCCATCTTAAAGACTTCAAAAAGGTCGGGCGTAAAAATAGTGATGCGAGAATTTATGCTCTCGAAGCACAGCTACAAAAAGCACGCATGGAGAACAATCGATTAATTCAGACAATCGTCAAAGCCGCTCAGCTAATGACCGAGGATGCAATTGACCCAAGACGATACTTCGAAGATACCACGAGCTGACTCACCAGCTATCCTCGTCTGTAAAGTTCCTTGAAGAAGCCATACTCACGGCACTCGGAGCTGTTAGGCTGGTAATACCGACGACCGCCTTGAACGGTGTAACACCTGTACAAACGATCCTCGCTTTCATGAATGACCTCCAGATGCTCCATCGCCCACCCGCTACTACCGTTCATCCACCCGGGAGTAACAATCTGAAGGGATAACTCAACGGCACCATTCAGGGTTAAACGCGTGAACTGCTCCAGCCCACGCATGTCCTCCAGAAAGAAGACCTCCACACACGTGTCCTCTCCCCGCTCCCTCGTCACCGTGATGTGAATCCATGGCGATGACAGCCGTTGCTCCACGAAATGCCAAGCCTGCTGATCCTCAGCCAGCCAGGCGAAGGAGCGATCCACCTCTGCCCATCGGTTGGTGATAAACATCATGACCCCCTCTCAAATGAACAGCATACATTGTAGTCATATACTGTTCACGGGTGCCTCATCTTTCCTTTTGCGGAAGATGCAAAGTGGAATTGAGACAGGCATTCGGTCGGGTTCTGAAGTGGATGCGAGTCCAGCAAAAGCTGACCCAAGAAGACTTCGCGACGGTGAGCAGTCGTACCTACATCAGCACGCTGGAAAGGGGACGATACGTCCCGACCATCGAGAAACTGGACACCATCGCACCAGTGCTGGGAGTTCATCCGATCACATTACTGGTTGGGAGCTATGCCCTCAAAGAGAACCGAGCAGTGGCAGAGTTACTCGCTCAAATCACTCAAGAAGCTGAACGCATGGACCTTGCAACGGCCTTCCCGGACTCAAGCAAAACCTCACACCAGAGCTGATCACCACCTGCTAATGCCGCGAAGCGATTGCCCAAGCGCCAATGGGGGGACTGGATTTTGCTCTATTGCAGGGCTGTTTAGGCCACAAGATACTTAGCACGCTTTCTGTCTAGCCTGATAAAATCTCAGGCCACTTCTTGGAGAATCTCATGTCCCGTCTCGCTGAATTTCGCCTTCTCGAACAACAGCTCGCCGCGCAGCTCGCCGAACTGGAAGCACTGAAGAATGATTCCGCCCTGAAGCAGGAAATGGAATTCGAAACGAAGCTCCGCAACCTGCTCAACGATTACGGCTACAGCCTGCGTCACGTGATCCAGATCATTGATCCGCAGCCCGTAGATTCCGGATCTATTGCACAAAAACCTGCACGGAAACCACGAGTAGTGAAAACCTACAAGAACCCGCATAGCGGAGAAGTCGTTGAGACGAAGGGGGGCAATCAGCGCACTCTGAAGGCCTGGAAGGCAGAGTACGGTGCCGAGGTGGTTGAGTCCTGGTTAGCCAACTGACTGTGCTGTAGTCGACCTGTGGCAGGAGCATAAACGTGAATCGTCGCCAAATGCGAATTCCCATTCTGGGGCGCGACGATTTTTTTGGTAGGTGGTAATGACACACCATTTATGCGCATTAAATAGAGGTCCACTTCAGAAACGGACGCTCCAAAATGCGCAATGCTCTCGTCACAATCTCAGTAAACACCCTCGCAAGCATCCTGGCTGGTCTCATGCTCCACTGGATCACCCCCCCTCCTACTGCCGAAGCCATTCGATCCGGGATCGCGACGCCTGTCTCACCGTCTAAGTCGGTTACCGAGCCTTGACATCTGCACCTCCGAATCATGTGGCCGGCTTACCCAGTGGATGCCTCAAAAAAGCAGAACTTGGGGACCAGTTCGCGCCCCGCCCGAAGCGCATGAAGTGATGTTCCGTTTTTAGACCAAGCGAGAGCACGCCAGGCTTACAAGTCAGTTGCATGATCAGCTGAACGAATTGCTGGAGCATTTCGTAAACCTCAACGAGGGGCTGTACTTCGGGGGCGGATGTCACGGTATTGCAGAATTTCACTATGCTCGATGCGGAGGATGAAGACTTCGTGCATTACAGCCTGCACGACTGGTTCAGTTTTGGAGACGCCATAGAAGACGACGATTTGCTGATTGAGCGGCCTTGATCGACGGTGCTGGGCCATAGCTGACGGCTGGTCTGCCTACCAACTGATCCGTTCCGTGGCAGGTGTTATTTTCTCTACAAGAATAGCCTCCACGCCTCGGGCGGGTCCCAGACCTGCACTGCGCACCAGGGGGTTAGTTGTTTCTGGGGCTCACAGACTCCTTACGGGGTAATCCCATGCTTCTGGCAAGGCCTGCCACCGGAGGGTGACCACCTAAGGGGCAGATAGGCCTTCCTGCTACCGAACTTCGCTGGGTACGATCAATAAACCCTCTATTGATACGGTTTTGGCAAAGATGGATGTGTACAAGCTCCGCATTGAAGACACTGAAAGCAAAACCATAGACAAGGATCGGTTCGAGTCTGAGACCTTCCGCAGGGAGCCGTGGTATCAGCCCGGAAGCGCGGGCAAGCTGGCTCAGTTCGCGGTGTGTCCGGCATGCGACAACCCTGTCCAGCTGGTAGGGCTGTATGAGTTACCCCCAAACGTAAAAAATCCCTTCGGAAAGCACGCGACGAAGAGCATTCGCGGTATCGCTCCATTTGATGGAGAGGCCCGTAACGATTGCCCATACTTCCAGCCCCGTCAGCACAAGAAGACCGACCGAAAAACCGGTTTTGACGGCGTACCGCGGAAGATTCTCAGGCTTTTGATAGAACAGTTTGACCGCGTGGTTTACATCCTGGAGAAGGAAACCCAGGTGGTGCTCTCGGAGAAAGCCTTGCGAGGCATGCTGCAGCGTTACAAAGGGGAGCGCGGCTACCTCTATACCGGTGCGACGCTACGCAACGTGCCATGGATCTTCGCCTATATGTCGGACGCCACTCGGCTCTTTGGCCAGAAGATAGGTGGGAATGCTGAGCTTGTGAAAGCGATAGAGTCTCAAGTGCCAGGGGCGGAAATCAGCACCAAAGGCCGGCTGGAGGCGAAGAGCCTTCCTGGGATGAAAGGCCCCTACTTCGATCTCAAGATGAGTTTCATCCGCCACCGGATCTCTAAGGATAACGAGGAATCCGGCCTGGTTGAGAGCATGGAGTTTGTAGTGTCCCAGCTTCGCAAAGGTGAGCTTGAGCACATTCACAAGCAGGTGCTCAAATTCGATCCGGCTTGGTTCGAGAGCCTCATCCGAATGCCTGTTGATCATCCCTATCGCAGGATGGACCGAGTGGATATGGCCCGTGAAGAGCTAGGCGATTTGCTGGTGTCGAACGGGTAGAGGTGAGCATCGTGTAAACCTATTTTTTTACCTGTTAACTACAGTGGTTAACAGGTAAAAAAACTGGTTTACAGGGACAGCGCTCGGCAGCTGTCCAGAACTGCTGCCAAGCGATAGCTCTATACCGCTATCAGCTACCAGCTGGTGCTTGGACGACCGTTAGCTGAATCCTGGAGGGCCGCTTAGCCCCCATATGTACGGTATTTCGAGCAGTCCTTTTTTTGTTCGCGCAGCCTTCCGGCTCACCGCTGTTGGGGTTTACGTCGAACCGTGGGAAATTGCTGCCGGCAATCTCAAGGCGCAAGCTGTGACCGCGCTTGAACAGGTTGCAGGTTGCAAACGGTTCGATCTGCACCTTGAAACATTCCCCAGGTACCGTCGGCTTCGGATCGTTCCAGCTGTCCCGGTATCGGCAACGAATGATGCCGTCTGTAATGTTCATGGCATACCCCTCTGGGAAGTCATCGCTTGGCGGATAGACGTCGACCACCTTAGCGGTAAAGTCAGTGTCTAAGCCGTCGGTCTCGACCCACAGCTGGATCGTTACCGGACCGGCGACAGCAAGGTCAGCTTCAAGCGGCTCAGTTTCGAAACACAGCACATCGCTGCGCTGGCAGATGGCACTGCCATCTCCGCGCGCGCCGAAGAAGCGTGGTGTTTCTCGCTGATCAAACGCTCCGCCTTCGAAGACAGGAGCGCCGGAAGTCAGCGCGCCGCCGATGGTCGGTACTGGATTAGATGGATCGGCGAGGAAGTGGCAAGCAGCATCGGTTGCCGCTGGCCCCCCTTTGCTCAACTGACCGTCAGGATGAAGATAAAGATCCAACCGCTGGCTGCCAGGTAATGGCCACTGCTGTGCATCAAGCCACTGACCACCATGATCTATTCGCGTGTCCTGAAGCTTGCGACCACTACCACCGCCCATCATGAATACCTGCACCTGTTGGGCTGGTGCAGTGATCTGTAGCTGCAGATGGTTTACAAACCACTCAATACGACAGGACAGCCAATCCTGCGCCACTTGCCCATCGAAAGCGGCGGCTGGGCCAAACTCGGCATCGCCGCTGTGGCTAATGTTGCGGTCGCCATGCAGCCAAGGGCCCATCACGAGTCGTTGTGGTGCCTTACCGTTCGCGACGAAGGCAGCAAAGTTATCCAGGGTTGAGCTGACATAGGCGTCATACCAGCTCGACATGTGCAGCACCGGAATATCGGGAATGTTGCTGCGATAGTGATCGGCGCAAATGCCCAACTGTTGCCAATAGGCATCGAAACAGCCGCGGCCCCATTGGTCGAACAGGTAGTCCTCATACGCTGGCGCATGACGCAGCGGTGAAAATCCTGGACGCCACGGCATATGGGCGAACCAATGCCGGATGTCTTCCTGCTCCAATGCTTCGCGCAATAGTGGATCGGCTTTGGCTGCCGGACTTTCCTTGGCCTGCTTGTATGCCCATGTGGCCTGTTTGAGCTCGAATGCGCCTCCTTGGCGGATGCCACATTGATAAGCGTTGGCGAAGCCTCCAGAGTCCAGCACCATCGTCTTCAGCCCTGGAGGATTTAAGCAGGCCATAGCGAGCTGAGTATGGGCTGCATAAGAAAGACCCATGCTTCCGACCTTCCCATTGCACCAAGGCTGCTCGACCAACCAGGCCAAAGTGTCGTAGCCGTCTTCTGCTTCGTTGACGTACTTGATGAATTCGCCTTCGGAGGCGTAGCGACCGCGGCAGTCCTGAAACACAGTGACGAAGCCATGTTCGGCAAAGGCTTGGGCCATCTCTTCACGCCCTAAGTGATGACCATTCAGGCATTTCTCCGAGCGTGAGGGCTTGCTCTTGTCGTATGGAGTGCGTTCGATCACCACTGGCCACACGCCGGTACTTTCATCAGGCAGGTAGACATCGGTGGCCAACCGAACGCCATCGCGCATCGGGACCATCAGGTTTCTGAGGATTTGCATGTTTGACACTCAAAGCAGTAGGGCCGCATACGCGGCCCGAGATTTCAGTAGCCGGTCAGAACGGCAATGGAGAGGAGGCACATGGCGATGGCCGCGAATACCAGGCACAACGGCCAGATGAATCGCGCCCATTGACCCCATCCGACTTGAGCGGTCGCAAGCAGCACTAGTAGGCCACTTGAGGTAGGAGTGATCAGGTTTGTTAGACCATTGCCCAGCAAAAAGGCATACACAGTGGTCTGAGCGCTCACACCTGACAATTGCCCCAACGGTCCGAAGATTGGCATGGTCACTGCTGCTTGCCCCGACGTGGACGGGATCAGGACATCCAGCCCGAGTTGTGCGAAGAACATGCCGTACGCCGAAACTAGAGGGCCGTGATCGCTGACCAGGTTGGAAAGGTTGTTGACGATAGTGTCGAGCACCTGGCCAGTGCTGAGGATGATCTCCACCGCAGTGGCGAGACCGATCAGCACGCCGGCCATTAGCACCTTCTTCATTCCGTCGACGAATGCGCCGGCAGCCTCGCTGGCACCGATGCCAGCCACCACACTGAACACCATGCTCATCGCCAAGTAGTACGCAGACAACTCTGGGTACTTCCAGTGCCAGCGATTGGAGGCATAAACCAGGAAGGCGACGCCCGCTCCCAGCAGTAGAAGGTTGAGACTGTGGCGTGGCGCTAGCGGTGTGCGCTTAAAAGTAAACTCAGCACTGGCGTCGTAACCCAGTCGGCGTACAGTCATTAACACGAAGCCAATGCCGACCAGCAGAAACACCAAGTAGGCTGCCACACGCATATTCAGCCCGCTGAACATTGGAACGCCCACTAGCGGCTGGGCAACCGCCAATGCCACGGGGTTGGTAATCGAACCCAGATAGCCGATTTTCACCGAGATCACCACGATCGCCAGACCAACAATGTTGGGCAGCCCCAGGCGATTGGCCATCGCTACCATTAGCGGGACGATCAGGATGAACTCTTTGGCCAGTCCCATGAACGTGCTACCGGCCGAGAACACCAGCATCAAGCAGGGTACCAGCACGTAGATGTTGCCCCGGGTAAGGCCAAGTATCCGCTCAAGACCAGCATCGATTGCCCCGGCCTTGTTCAGCACGCCAAACATTCCGCCGATGAACAAAACCATGAAGATCAGGCCGGCTCGCTTCTCGATGCCCTGTGGAATGGCCATGAAAGCCTCAACCAAGGAGACCGGACGTGCAGCAGAATCGGTTGTGGCACGCGGCTCTGTGGAAAATAGCTGGCTTAGAGAGGCGTCCTTTTCCAAGGTCTGGTACGAACCGGGGACAACAGCGATGTCTTTGCGCTGGAACTGGCCTGAATCGACGAAGTAGGTGAAGGCCAGAGCCATGAAAACAATGCTCAACAGGATCAACGCAGGATTGAGCTGCTTGGCCGGGCGAGGGATGTCTGCTTTTCCAGCAGGCGCGGCTTGCGCCGCCGGTGCATGAGGTAGGTTCATGGTGCGCGATCTCGATTATTGTTTTGTAGGGGCCCAGGGCTACAGGGCGCACACTAGTTCAATCGGATGCAGTCACTCAACGTTATGAGTAAATCGGGTTGGGCTATGCAATTTATTGCGTTGGCGTAGAACCATTCACCTCTGTGAGCCTGTTACGCATGTGCTCCGCGAAACTCTCAACCAGCAAAGAGCGTGGCTGGTCTTTGCGGAAAATCAGGCCAAAACGATAGCAAAGCGCAGGTCTCAGCGGCTTGGCGATCAAAGGAAGGCCACCAAACTCTTTGGCCAAAAGACCATTGATAATTGAGACCCCCATACCCTCTGCAACGAATGCGCAAGCAGCACTGACCGAGTGGACCTCTACGCGAACTTGAGGGGTAATTTCAGCCTCTCGGAAACGCAGGTCGAGTTCAGATCGAAGGCTCCTTTGCCGCCCCAGAAGCACGAGGGGTTCATACCGCAATGCTTCGAGACTGACCTCCGATAGCTCCGCCAGTGGATGGCTTTGGTGCATGACGCACATCCCTTCGGTCTCCAGTACCGGTAGCACTTCAAAATGCTGAAGTTCCGTAGGCAAACGCACGAAAGCGAAGTCAGCGCTTTTGTCGAGTACGGCCCTTTCCAGCGCATCGTATCCGCCGGTGATGACCTCTACGACGACGTCCTCACGGCCCTGCATGAATTCGGCAACGATCCTCGGTAGCAAGTGTTGAGACATGCTGGTCGGTACTGCAACCTTGAGCAGACTCCGGCGCGAATGACCCAGTCTCAGCTCATCTGCCATGCGTTGTACGCGCTGGAGGTTGTCTACGAGCTCCGCCACCTGTCCAAGGAGTTCTTCCGCCTCAGGAGTCGCCATCAATCTGCCCTTACGTCGAAGGAAGAGCGCGAGGCCTAAGTGATCTTCGAGCTGAGTTAACAAGCGGCTGACGGCCGATTGGGACAAGCCCATACGGGTAGCAGCTCCGATGGTAGAGCCCGTTGTCATGATGGCTTGAAAAGCTTCGAGTTGTTTGAGGTTCACAAGATACTCCGAGGTTTCTTACCAACTAAACGCATAGCCTCATGCGTATTACTCATAACGTTGTTGCCGATTCCACGACGGGTTAGTGTCCGCCGCATGAGTGAATCCCGTCCAGCATGACGCTGCGTAATCTGCGATGGATAGTACTGGGTCGCTCCATTTTGATGCTGCCAAAAATCACAATACACAGCAGAGATTTCCGATGAACACCCTCACAACATCGCGCACACTCGCGTGTGCAAGCGTCATTGCTAGCTTGTTCCCCAATTTTGCTGAAGCAGACTTCTTCAAAGACTCCGAGGGCCGGCTGGCTCTGCGAAATTACTATTTCAATGATGGATTTCGTGATGGGGGCGAAGATCGCAAAGAGTGGGCGCAGGGTTTTCTGCTCAAGCTACAGTCAGGTTACACCGAAGGACCTGTAGGCTTTGGTTTGGAGGCACTGGGACTTTCAGGAATCCGGCTCGACTCAAGCGCTAAGCATGCGGGGACAGGCCTTCTGCCGGTCCACGACGATGGTCGGGCAGCTAGCGAATATTCGAGTCTTGGCATTACCGCTAAGGCCAAATGGAATGACCTTTTGGTCAGTGGTGGCACTCTCCTCCCCAAAATCCCCGTCCTGGTTTACAACGATGGTCGACTACTACCTCAAACGTTCCGAGGTACCCAAGCGGAGTACACCGGTGTTGATCGGTTGTACCTTCAAGCTGGGCATCTAGACAAATTCAAAGCCCGAAACTCTACCGATAGCGTCGATATATTTCCTCAGGGATATTCCGGAGGTGGCGGTACGGACTTTGATTTTGCGGGGATGCGCTACGACCTCACCAAACAGCTCAGTTTTAGCAGCTACTACGGGGAACTTCGGGATTTCTACCGCCAACAATTTTTCGGGTTGGTTTACACACTGCCGCTTGGCCCAGGCAAGCTAACTAGCGATCTACGTTACTTTATCAGTGATGATGCTGGCGCAGCCCGTAATGGTGTAGTTGATAGCGATATGTTTAGCGGTTTACTCAGTTATCGTCTGGGTGGCCACACGTTCAGTGCTGGATATCAAAAGGTTGATGGCAGCACCGCACTTCCGTACGTGAGCGTAAGCACGGTCTACTCGTTCAGCAATGCTAGCGTTGGCAAATTCATTCAGCCCGGAGAGCGGACCTGGATGGCGAGGTACGACTACGATTTCACTAGCATGGGAATTCCTGGACTGAGCTTCATGACCCGCTACTACAAGGGCGAGGATGGGGTCTATCGTGGTCAGGAAGCCCGGGAGCACGAGTCCAATACGAACCTGAAATATGTGATCCAGGACGGGCTCTTCAAAGGTGTGGGGGCTGAGTTTCGATATGCAGTGGCCAGGAGCACGTACAGCAGCGACCGGGATAACTACCGCTTGTATCTGACGTACGACATTGCATTGTGGTGATAGCTTCAAGTTCCCCTTGAAGCCGTCATCTAAAGGCAGCTCCCGCAGTCGGGAGCTGCCTTGTTAACCTACTCCCCCTTTTTGTGCTTGTGGGGTTTCAGGTCCGGATGGTCCTTCTGCTTCTCAGGCGTGACTCGCTGCCTTTTATCCGGAGTGCCATCTTCGTTAGTTCGTTTAGGGCCTGGCTTGATGCTCATGCGAGATTTCCTTTATCGCTTGGGTTGGTGGGTGCTGCTATGTAGTTAGTCCAGCTTCTTATAGCTGTCAAAGCGGACGGGAGCAGAAGCACTTGGCATCCCAGAGGGGCCATCCTACTTCGTGTCTTAGAGGCCTGAGTAAGAGCCTCCTGGCAAGGGCTTGCACGGGGCAGTGAAATCCAAGGCTGAGCGGTACGAGGACGTCTGGACATTCATCATCCCGAGCACTGTGTGAAACAGGTTGTCGTGGCTAAGAGGTGAGCTTGCTTGAGCTTTCAAACAGCCGACGTTGAGCCTTTCACTCTTCGCAAGAGAATCGGACATCCAAAGCACCAATGGCACCTTGGTTTGCTCTTCAGGAGCCATCGCATAAGGCAGCCCATGCAGGTAGAGCCCACCCTCACCCAGTGATTCTCCGTGGTCAGAAACGTACAGGAGCCCAGTGTCGAATTTGGTGTTCGCTGCCAGGATGTCGATCAGCCCGGCTGTAACGTAGTCGGTGTAAAGGATCGAGTTATCGTAGGCATTGAGCACTTCCTGCTGCTTACATTTGTCGAGCTCGTTGGTCTCGCACACCGGCGCGAATTTCTTGAATTGCGCGGGGTAGCGCTTGTAGTAGGCCGGGCCATGGCTACCTTTGTAGTGGAGCACCAGGACAGCATCGCCTTCTTGACGCTTGATGAAGTCTTGCATCTCCGAGAGCAGCACCCCGTCCTTACACTCCTCGCTGGTGCAAAGTTGGGGATCCGCGTGAGAGGCAGCCTTGTGGTTGGGAACCCTGTCGCAGGCCCCTTTGCACCCCGAGTTGTTGTCAGTCCACATGACACTAATGCCTGCGCGTTGAAGCACGTCGAGCAGCCCTTCTCGGCTCTTGGCCAAGCCATCTTTGTACTCGGCCTTACCCACATCCAGGAACATGCATGGCAACGAAACTGCGGTGGCGGTGCCGCAGGAGCTGACGTTGGAGAAGCTGATGACGTTGCGTTTTTCCAGCTCCGGGTTCGTTTCACGGGTGTAGCCATTGAGGGAGAAGTTGGCGGAGCGGGCGGTCTCTCCTACAGCCAGTACCAGCAGCCTAGGTTTACGGGCCGCCCCCTGTCGATTAACTACCGCATCAGTTCCAATGGCCGTCAGCGTTTTAGGTGTGGCCAGCTGGCGCTTCAGGTAACCATGGCCAGCCGCAAACAAGTTGGTGGGTACCAGGATCAGTCGGATCTCCCGATTGTTGCGCAGCAAGGAGGCATATGACTGGTATTGACTCAGCACGATGCCAGACAAGGTCAACAGAGCGAGCGACAGAGCAATGACCCTGCTGACCAAAGCTCTGGCCCAAGGCTTGCGCCGGAGGGGAACCCGGGAGATCAGGTAGACGGGCAACACCCCAACCATTGCGACCCACAGACCGAGCTTCCAATTCAGCAGCTCGGTTGCCTCAGCGACGTCTGTCTCCACAACGTTGGTGAACATTGTGTAATCGATCACGATGCCATAGGCATTCATGAAGTAACTCGCAAAAGCCGCGCTGATCAGTACGAGACATAGAAAAGGTTTGGTCAGCCGCGCCCATGACAGCAAGCTCAGAACCGTAAACACCCATGCGAATACTATGACTGGGAGGCTAGCTGCTAGCAGCCAGTTCACTTCATCGGTTTTGAATACCAGCTTCCAGAGCACGCTCCAGAGCTCAGCATTCGCGAATAGCAGCAACCAAAGAGTTACCAGCCCAATGAGCAGATTAGTGCTGATGCCTTCCTGTCGGGCAGTGCGAATAGCAAAGATCCATTTACTTAACAGGGTGTGAACAATGGATTTTGAAGGTGTCATTATCAAACTCTGAGAGGCTGCTTATCCATGCGTTAGCTGTGGAGTTAGCGGGAGCTGCTTGGCAAACCATCGACAGATGCTGAGCGATTGCGCAATGTGCGGAGCGCCAGAGGCCTTAGGGCCTAGGCGTTGGAGACGCTTAGAATGTGTGAGGCATAGGGACAAAAGAGAAATAAATCTCGCTGAGCGCATTATTTCCGGCGCCTGATAACGACACGATGACCTCGTGATTACAATGCTGACAGAAATGCAATAACTGCTGTTTTAATTGCCATCGACCAGGCTATGATAAAAATTAGGGTGACACCATCTATTAAACGCAGAGCACCGCTCAGCTAGATAAATTTAATTTCACAAACAAAACGGCTTCGTTTTGACGTAGGCTAATTTTGAACTTTCACTTTAACTTACAAGTCTTTCTCGCGAGCAGAACATTCTTTTCAACTTTTGCTCGTTAATATGTCACCCATCAATGAGGGGCGAATACCATGAGCTTTTTCAAAAATATCCTGGGCGGGCACCATGGCCGTGGAAACCACGGTGGAGGCAAGCACCACAGCGGGGGACATGGGGCCGAGCAATACGATCGCCATGGCCGGCAGCAGGGCTGCGACGGCGGCAACCAGGTGTATGACGGCGGGCGCCATGCCACTCCAGCCCCCATTAAAGATCTGCAGGGCTGCAGGCAGTGCCGGACGGCCAACGATCCGTCAGCACGCTTTTGTCTAAACTGCGGAACACCACTATCGAGTGGTTGCACCGCCTGTGGCTCGTTGCTGAGCGCAGGAGCAAAATTCTGCAGTCAGTGTGGCCAAGCGACGCTCTAACGATAGGCAGACAGGAAGGCCAACGAGACCACAACCCTGCGCAAGGAGAAATACGTGGGTTCAAATCATGACCATGGCAGCGCTGCAGTACGCGAGGGGCATCAGAAGAAGCTAATCATGGCGCTCGCCTTGACTGGCAGCTTCATGATTGCAGAAGTGATCGGTGCGTGGATTACCGGCAGCCTGGCGCTGCTGTCTGACGCATCCCACATGTTCACAGATACTGCCGCCTTGGCGATCTCACTGATTGCACTTCAGATAGCCAAGCGCCCGGCGGATCAGAAAAGAACCTTCGGCTATGCGCGCCTGGAGATTCTGGCTTCGACGTTCAACGCCGTGCTGCTCTTCCTGGTGGCGATGTACATCTTGTACGAGGCCTACCAGCGCTTTTTCATGCCGGCGGAGATCGCTACCGGGGCGATGATGTGGATCGCAATCGCCGGCCTGATCATCAACCTAATCTCGATGCGCCTTCTGGCATCTGCGAGCAACGAGAGCCTTAACGTCAAAGGCGCCTACCTCGAAGTTTGGAGCGACATGCTCGGCTCGCTAGGCGTAATCATTGCAGCACTCATCATCCGCTTCACGGGCTGGACCTGGGTCGACACGATTGTCGCTGTGGCAATCGGACTTTGGGTACTGCCGCGGACGTGGCAGTTGCTTCGCGAAAGCCTGGGGATTCTCATGGAGGGTGTGCCGAGGGGGCTCGACGTTACGGCAATCGAGGCCACCATCCGCGGCGTAGATGGGGTCACGGACGTTCATGACTTGCACGTCTGGGCCGTCAGCAGTGGCAGCAACGTGATGACGTCGCACGTAGTGGTACGGGATTCTGCAGATGGGGATGCTGTGTTGGCGGCCGTCGTGGATGCTGTCAGCGATGGATTTGAAATCCATCACTGCACCATCCAGATCGAGCGGGCAGCTTTCCACGAGAGCGTTCCCTCGCCCTCGCACTGATCGATCGGTAAACACCATGCAGACACATCCCCTTCCTGGCTGAGGGGGATGTTGTAGAAGAAATGCGATGAGGGATGGCGTAAACGGCAGGAGCACTTCGAGAGGGGTTGGAGAATGGCTTCACCTCCCCCGTCCACAATCCCCAGAAGGTTCAGCGATGGCTTGGATCATCACGAAGTACCTACTCACTGCCGGAATAGTGATTCTCGTATCAGAGCTGGCGAAACGCAGTGACAAGCTGGGCGGCCTGGTCGCCGCCCTACCCCTGGTCACTGTCTTGACGCTGGTCTGGCTCTATTTGGAGAACCAGAGCATGGAGAAGATCTCCAATCATGCTTGGTACACGTTCTGGTACGTGCTTCCTACACTGCCGATGTTTATCGCGTTCCCGTTGCTGCTACCTAAGCTCGGCTTCTGGCCGACCCTTATCAGCAGCATCCTCATCACAATGGCCAGTTTCGGATGTTTCGCCGTACTGCTGCGCCGGTTCGGCATTGAGCTTCTATGATCCGGCGACCGCAGACATCATCTTGATGAGCCTTAACGGCTGTTAATACACTCGCCCTTCACCAGGTAGCGAACCATGTGCAGCTCGCCTTTCGAGTCTTCGTAGGTCATCATACTTCTTACATTACCGCAGTACCGCACGCTGGGTGATACATACACCAACTTACCAACGTCAAGGTCCATACCGTAGGCATAGTCTTCAAGTTGAGGCATGGGCTTTTTTACGCGCTGAGCATAATCCGCAGTAGCCTCTCTAGCAGAACGCTCAATGCGTTGGTTTATTTCCATACCGCTTTGTGCATTGGCTGTTAGTGATGTGAAGAGCATAAACACGGCGATCGCTGATACAGTAGTGTTCATAAGAAGTCCCTTAATAAAAAAGCGCCCGTAGGGGGGCGCTAAAATTCACCTACCAAAGGAGCGTATGGTTTACAGGTGAATGCATTGACGAGAACAACTGCCCGCTGCTCTTGCCAAGCTGCTTTGAAATGAGACAATTTCCAAAGCAGCGATGCCTCTTCCGCTGCCCTTAAACTAGCAAAGGAGGCTAACACCAAGATGATCGCGCAATTACAATTTGGACATGTAATAGATTGTAAGGTAATTATTCGGGAGACTACTGAGCCACCAAGTGAACTAATTCGCAGAAAGGCGTAGCAGTTCGCGGCCGTGCATGGGGACTGCCTGCGTGGCGCACTCGATGCAAGGCCAGCGCCAGTCTCTGCAAGCTGGCGACCGAAATACTGCCTGTCATGGCCGATTCCGCCTGTCAGGCGAAGCTGTCATACACCGTCGCAGACCCCAGAATCCGCTAAGCTCAGAGCTGGAGCCTGCATGACTGTCAGAAATCTTGCGGCTACATTACAAATTTGTAGGATTTCGCCGCGGCCAGCTTCTTCGCGTTAAGATTCAAGCGTCCTCAGGTGACCCGGCGTATGGACAGAGGTAGCGACTACCACATGCCATACCCTCAGCCTATCTTTCGAACAGCCTGCAACCATAATCTTGGCGGATTAGGCCAACTCCTTCCTCACACCTTGAGATAAGTTATGCGCGTTCTAGTTGTGGAAGACGAAATTAAAACTGCCGAATATCTTCAGCAGGGCCTATCCGAAAGCGGGTATGTCGTAGATATCGTGCACAACGGTGTAGATGCCCTGCACTTGTTCAACACTAATGTCTATTCGTTGGTCCTTCTGGACGTGAACCTCCCCGGTATCGACGGCTGGGACCTGCTGGAAACCATCCGTAAGACCAGCCGGGTCCGCATCATCATGCTGACCGCCCGCGGACGCATCAATGACAAGCTCAAGGGCTTGGACGGCGGCGCGGATGACTACCTTGTGAAGCCATTCGAATTCCCTGAACTGCTTGCTCGCATCCGTTCGCTGCAACGCCGTGGTGATGAGTTGTCGAGAAGAGCTCGCTGAAAATTGCGGATCTGGAACTCGACTCCGTCCGCCATCGCGTCTTCCGCGGTGGCACACGCATCGATCTCACCACCAAGGAATTTGCGCTTCTGCACCTGCTCATGAGCCGAACGGGCGAAGCGCTGACTCGTTCCCAGATCATCTCGTTGGTCTGGGATATGAATTTCGATTGCGACACCAATGTCATCGATGTAGCCATCCGGCGCTTGCGCTCGAAGATCGATGACCCGTTTGAAACCAAGCTCATTCACACGCTTCGTGGCGTTGGGTACGTTTTTGAGGAACGCGCATGAGGCCATTCAGCCTGGCTGCAAAGCTGGGGTTAAAAGTTGGGTTGATGAGCGCAGCGTTGCTGCTTCTGTTCGCCACCTTTGGCTATCTGATGGTAGGTAAGGCTCTGGAAAGAAATGCCCGAGCGGACCTGGAAGTAAAGATGGCGGGGATGGCTCACAACCTGTCCACCATCCCGGATATCTCCGGCGTCAACGCAGATGCACATCAGCTTGTCGATTTGGTCATGGGCCACAACAACCTGTATGTGAGCATATTCGATACCTCACAGAATCAGACTCCTCTGCTCTCGATTGGCTCGAAACAGGTCAATCTGGAGGTGCACAAGTTTCAGCCGGCGGCCCAGCCTAAAGAGCATGAATGGCGTGATACGCAGGACCGTCCTCTGCTGAGTGCTTCTCGGATCATGCGCTTGGGCGATGGAACAGAGGTCAGCGTCTATATGACCATGGACCAGTCATCCAGTGAGGCACTGCTTGATGCGTTGCTGACTTGGGCCTTGATGATGTCCCCCGTCATCCTCGCACTGATCTTGGCCATTGGCTGGTGGACCGTGCGCAGAGGCCTGCTGCCGCTGACCAAATTCCTCAAGGTGGCGTCAAAGATCTCAACGGAGAGCCTCGACCATCGTCTTCCGACTGATGGGATGCCGGCAGAACTCAAGAAGCTCGCCGACGGCATCAACATCATGCTGGCTCGCCTGGATGATGGCGTTCAGCAGCTCTCGCAGTTCTCTGACGACCTTGCCCACGAACTTCGAGCACCGCTTTCCAACCTGATGGGCAAGGCCCAGGTTGCCTTGACCAGAGAAAGATCGCTTTCCGAGTACCGGGAGGTTCTAGAGTCGTGCACAGAAGAGTTGGACCGCATGAGCCGCATGGTTTCCGACATGCTGTTCTTGGCCCAGGTCAGTCACCCTGCGTCCATGGTGGAGTTCGAACCGGTGTCCCTGGTCGACGAGGTTCAGCGCGTAT
Organism: Pseudomonas sp. MB-090624; assembly: GCF_003205245.1. Taxonomy (NCBI): domain Bacteria; kingdom Pseudomonadati; phylum Pseudomonadota; class Gammaproteobacteria; order Pseudomonadales; family Pseudomonadaceae; genus Pseudomonas; species Pseudomonas sp. MB-090624. The sequence goes on from NZ_QJRK01000042.1 coordinate 49,961, forward strand.
GCGACCTCTTCAGCATTTCGGCAGAGGAAGGCGAGATCCAGCTGCAGATTTCTGGGAGTGATGATGTGGTACGCGGGAACCGCCTGATGGTTCAACGGGCCGTCTCAAACCTCGTGTCGAACGCGATCCGCTACTGCCCTCGCGGCCGCACGGTCTACGTGAAGGTGCAGCATAGTGCGAGCGGTACGACCTTGAGTGTCGGCAACCCCGGCCGCGGTATTGCCAAGGAACACCATGCGCACTTATTTGAGCGGTTCTACCGTGTGGACAAGAGCCGAGCACGGAGCGAAGGCGGTACCGGTCTTGGCTTGGCCATTGTGCAGTCGATCATGAGCCTGCACCAAGGGTCGGCGAGCGTGGAGGTGACCGAAGAAAACTTCACCTGGTTCCACCTTCACTTTCCCGCAGCCCAGCAACTGCAGCCAGCAATGACCGCCGCTTAAACCGCGCAGACATGATTAGGCCCGTCCATCGACGGGCCTTTTTGTTTGCTCAATGCATCAGTGCCGGAGGACCACAGGGTCCATAGGCGACCGCAGAATCACCGACTTGATGATCTTCTGCTCGTCAGGATTGGCGTTCTTCCACAGGTGTGAGAAGTACTGAGCATTCACTTTCTCTTGAGCACTTACGCTGCCGGCGGCATCGATCAGGCGCATGGTCGAGTAGACACAGATCAGCGCCAGAATGAAGAACGACGTGGCGACCACCATCACATAACGCTTGGCCAGCACCGGTGCCCGCTTGAGCTCCTGGATAGAGGCGTCCGCCGCCTTTGTCGCTGCTGTAAGCTCCGAGATCAGTGGCTGGATGGCGGTGTCGACTCCGCGGCATGCAGCTGAATACGCTGATGCAGCGGCGCGCAAGGCAACCTCCTCCGCGTTCGACCAAGCCTTCTCCGCCTTTCGCACCTCCTCCTGAATCTGCCGGCCGACAGCGTCCACCTGCTCCACCAGTTCGTTCGACCTCTCCAGAACAGCGCTGGAGGTCCGCGTCTGCGAGGTCAGCTCATCGAGCTGGACAGTGAGTTTTTCAGTGCAGCGGCGAAAGTCACCGATAGCAACTGCCCAGGGCTCTATGTCATTCATGGCTATCTCCTAGGGCGGCCAACAACGCCGCGCTGAATTAACGCGCTAGATATCAAAATTGTAATTTAAGAGAAAATTCTTAGTCGCCCTCGACAGTGCCGAGATAGACATGATCCTTCCAGATTTGAGGATTTAACGCATCCTGCCTGCCGCCAAAATTACGGAATTGTAATTATTGACTCACCTTGTCGTTAGCTTCGCGTTCCTAAACTACAAACCAACAAAGGCCGCTAATCAGGCAGGCCTAGTATGAACCGAGGTTCACAATGAAATTTGTCAAATCTATCGCTATTGGCAGCCTGCTGCTGGGTCTCATGGGTACCGCTTACGCTGAAGGTGGCTTCGAGCGAGCGAAACAGTTCAATGAAAACTTCCGAACCGAACAGGCTCGCCTATGGAGCGATGACTCTTCGGACCAGAACAAACAACAAGTCGCTCAAGAGCAAAAGAAAGAAAGCAAGGATGGTAAGGAACAAGCCGACAATTAATCGGCGGTTAAATAGGACTTCAAATGACGAAAGAAATCGACAAAAAAGCCAGGATAAAACCTGGCTTTTTTGTGCTTGGAATTTAGCCTTCGTTCTTGCGAGGCGTTTCCGCATTGCTTTCTCCAGCCAGACCCTCGGCACCTTGTACGGTACGTTTCCAATGGCACAGCATGAGCTGGCTGGCGTTCGCTTCGGTGATCGCTGTACATGCTAGATCAGCGGGCAGACCATCCTTGCTGTCTCGCAAGCGCCTGGACAGATAGAACGAGCCATCCTGCGGCCACTTGGCAGGATCCTTGATGTTCTCGGACTTTCCGCTGCTGTAAAACTCCGACGAGTATGAGCGGCGGCCAGGATAGATCAGGGGAGCGGAATGAGCAGACTGCACATTGAGCCAGGCTTGAACCACATCTCGCTGATTCTGAGGTCGCTCCTCAAGTACCCCGGCGTAGATGATGCCCGCACCGATGATTGGTAACACCAATGCACTCGCCGCGGCAGCCCATGTAGTCTTCGGGCCAACATCGCTGATCCGTCCGGATAGCAGCAATGCCCAGGCTGGCAGCGCAGGTAGCAGGTAGGTCCACAGAATGTTGCCTGCAAATGTGAAGAAGACCGGTGTCGCCAAGGCCCACAGCCAGAGGTAAGCCTCGAAGCGCTGCATTGATTCACGCTTGCGGATCAGTAATGGTAAGAAAAAGGCCCACGGCAGTAGCGACAGTCCGAGCTGGATCCAGATGGTGCCATATGGCTTGGCATGAGCACTGCCGTATAGGTCGCCCGCCCAGTTACTGACGACGTAGCGGCTCCAGTGCTCACCAACGAAGAAGTACTCCATGAAGCCGGGCGTTTTCATCTCGGCCGCGACATACCAAGGCACGGATATACCGAACATGAGTACAAGGCCGCTGATCCAGGGAAGCCTCAGTACCCGTCCCCATTCCTTGTAGATAACGAACCAGGCGAATGCCGGCGCCCCCATAAGCACTAGGGTCAGAGGGCCTTTGGCAAGCAAGCCCAGCCCGAGACCTGCGAACATCAGGTAGGCATCCGCCTTGCTGGCGCACTTCATCCAACGCCAGAAACCGTAGCTGGCCAGCAGAATCGAGAACGACAAAACAGGGTCGGTCAGCACGACACCGCTGGAGACTAGGCCAAGGGTGGTGCTGGAAAAGATAATGGCGGCCCAGATGCCGGCGTTACGGGAAATCTGCTGCGTGCCGAGTTTGATGATGATGAAACAGCTTGCCAGGTGCAGCAGCCACGCCGGGAAACGCGCAGCGAACTCGTTAACGCCGAAGACCGTCATGCTTGCGGCCTGGGTCCAGAAGGACAACGGTGGCTTGCCCCAGAACGGTACCCCGTAGTCGAACATGGGCGTGATCCAGTCATTCAACTCGACCATCTTGCGAGCCATTTCAGCGTAGCGAGCCTCCGATGTGTCCATCAGTGGATAGATGCCCAGCCCCACCAAACGCAAGAGCAAAATCGAACCCAGGATCCACCACAGCGTCCGCTCGTTTTTCAGGCTCAGCATTTCTTACCCTCGATCGAGGCCATCGAAGGGTGGAGTGACACGGGATCCGCCTTGCTGCTGTGCTTCAGGAAATAGAGAGGCCGGCGCTTCACTTCCGCGAGTGTCACGCCCAGGTACTCCCCCACCATGGCGACACCGACGCACATGAATGAAGCCATTCCGACGATCAGGTGATGGATGTCGAAACTTCCTGCCACAAGCGACGCAAGCATGTAGCAGATGCTGGAGACGAAAAGACCGAAACTGATGAGGCTGAAAATGCGCAGCGGTTTGCGAGAGAAGCTGACGATGCTTTCGATGGCCAGATTGAACAGGCCAGCTGCATTCCACTTGGTGCTGCCGGCATGGCGAACGGTGCGATTGTAGGGCAGCTCGATGGTACGGAAGCCTACCCAGCCGATCATGCCTTTGAGAATCCTGGAGCGTTCGTCCAGCGCCCGCAGTGCTGCCAGCGGCGCAGGCCCAATCAATCGGAAATCGCTGACATCGGCCGGCATGTCCACCTTCTCCACCAGGCGCTGCATGACCCAGTAGTAAGCCCGGGCACTCATGCGCTTAAACCACGAATCACCGACTCTCAGGTTGCGTTGCATGTTCACCACGTCGTAACCGCGTTGCCAGTGGTCCACCATGGCCGAGATGAGCTCTGGTGGGTCCTGCAGGTCGACATCGATGAAGATCAGCGCACTGCCACGGGCATGGTCTATCCCGGCGCTGAGTGCAGCCTCTTTGCCGAAGTTGCGACTCAGGGACAGACAACGTACAGATGACCCATCCTGATAGTGGCGAAGAATGTCGGCCGTTCGGTCGTTACTGCCATCGTCGATATAGAGGATTTCGCAGGAGACGGGTAAGCGCTTCACGACGCGGGTGATCCGCTGGTGGAACTCGGGGATGGTTTCCTCTTCCTGGAAGCAAGGGACGACGATGGTTAACAAGGGATCAGGGCGCTCGGGAAAGCGATGTAATGTCTGCATGATTGAATGTCCAAAAACGATGTGCAATGAATCCAAGTGCAGTGAGGCTTAAGGTCACTACAAGTTGGGAGATGAGCGGTGACAGATTCGACTTGATGAGGAACCACATACCCACGCCATTGCCGAAGTTTGTGGCTAACGCGACCAGTGCAAACCTGACAGGCTGAAACTTACGAGAGCCATCTGACACAAAGCAGAGCGCCCTATTTCCAATAAAGCTTGCGATAGCGCCAACCATGCCTCCACAGATACTGGCTAGCAATGGAGTAGATAATTCTGTCGTAACCAGCACTAGGAACACCGCATAATGGATTCCCGTTGCTATGAAGCCGATCCCCAGATAACGAATCAGTAAGGTAGTAAGAGGTAGGGTTTGATTTTCCATGCCCAAAGCCTATGGAGGCAAAGGTGAAAAAAAAGTGAACCAAATGTAAATGCGTAATTGGCTAAATTTAGATCTGCCAAGTAATGAAATTGGCGCGCTAGGCTAGCACGCTACAATATCAGCAAGATTGCTCGAAAATTACGCTTTCGAAATAAAACCTTCCGATAACGCATGCATGACCTGCGGATTACAATGCTGACAAGATAAGGAAATGCTGGGTGGCATTGAGATAGATTCCCCGAATTAAGGGGGACCCAATGGTTACACAAAATGAAACATTTACAAGCAGCGTTGTTCCTTACAGTCCTGACATATTGGATGATCTGCCAATTGATGATCAGCTGGCCGTAGAGTTTTTCGCAACAGCACGTTGTGCCAGTTTCAAACAGGCTGCCCGGGGGCTCAATGTGCCAGTGGTAGGCCTTCGGAAACGCTTGGAGAAACTGGAAGAGCACATTGGTGCTCCCGTGTTTGTATACAAACACAACAAGCTTGCCCTGACCCGCACTGGCGAGAGGGTCAGCCATTACCTGTGCCAGCTCTTCGGCCCAGACGGCCTTGGCAAGTCCGGTGAAAAGGAAGTCCCCAGGCTTACCATCGCGATCACGGAGCCAGTGTTGAGCGACATCGTAAACCGCGATCTAGTCGCCTACGTGCGCGATCATGCCGAAATGCAGCTTGAAATCCATTCAGAGTGCACAACGCAGATGCTCTCTGAGTGTGAAGTCGATGTGGGTATCGCTTTCGTGAGCCCAGATGATGAGGGCGCGTTTGATCGCCATCCTACGTATAGGTTTGAACGGCTTGGCCGGATTGGGCACTCGCTGTTCATTTCCAGCCGCTACTCAAGAAGCGTCACCCTTCCAGTGCAGAGCCTGGATTTGCACAACTTCATGCTCGTTATCCCTTGGGATGAAGAGATTTTGGCGGGCTCACGAAAGTGGGCATCGATAATGGCTGAGCATCAGGGCGGTACCACTCGGGTAAAGAACTATAACTTATCCCGTGGCCTTGTCGTAGGAGGCGCGTGTATCGGTGTGCTGCCCGACTATAGTCGAAAGATGGAGAGGAATATTCTGCCGATGCCGGGTTTTTTGGACGATCTGGAGGAGAAAGATGTCTATCTTGTTATCAAAACCAAGCTTGCCCGCAACCCGCACGTTCTGGAAATCCGTAGATTGATCAAGAAGAGCTTCTTTGATAAGAAGGACTGGCTTGTTCGGTAACAGTTTTGTTAGGTTTCAAACTCTCCTGTTAACACTACAGAAACACAACTGTCATATTCGCTTGCAATCTAGTCAGAGTGCTTAGAACAAAGGCATCTTGTTACAGCAGGTGACAACCGTGGCCTGCTCCCATCTGCAAGATAAATTTAGGCCGACGAAGGGCGAAATACAACGTCGGTAGCTAAGCACTTAACATACGAGAGGCAAGCAATGATCCGTTCTTCGAACATGCGGGAAAAGCTGTTGGCTGCCGCAATAATAGGCACATTTTCCTCGCAAGCATTCTCCGGAACAGTAACCACTGACGGAGCTGACATCGTTCTGAAGACCAAGGGCGGTCTTGAAGTATCGACTTCTGACAAGGAATTCAGTTTCAAACTGGGCGGTCGCGTTCAGGCCGACTACGGCCGTTTCGATGGTGTCTTCACCAAGAATGGCGATACCGCTGACGCCGGCTACTTCCGTCGCGCCTACCTTGAGCTCGGCGGCGTTCTGTACCGCGACTGGAAGTATCAGCTCAACTACGACCTTTCCCGCAACACGGGCAACGACTCCGACGGTTACTTCGACGAGGCCAGCCTGACCTACACCGGTTTCAAGCCCGTCCAACTGCGATTCGGTCGTTTCTACACCGACTTCGGTCTTGAGAAAGCCACCAGTTCGAAGTGGACCACTGCCATGGAGCGGAACCTCTCGTACGACCTGGCGGACTGGATCAACGACAACGCCGGCATGGGTGTTCAAGCCACCAGCACCATCGCTGACATGGCTTATGTCTCCGGTAGCGTTTTCAGCGAAACCAACAACAACTCGGATGGCGACAGCACCAAGCGCTACAACGCACGTGCCGTGTTTGCACCGCTGCACAGTGATGGCAACGTCCTGCACGTCGGTGCTCAGTACGCTTACCGCGACCTCAAAAACAGTGCGGTCGATACCCGGATTCGTTCGCGTCTTGGCGTTCGCGGTGTAGATACCAATGGCGGCGGCGATGCCGGCACCAACGGCAACCGCATGCTGTTTGGCGGTGCCGCCGCACAAGATGGCCTGTGGAAGGACGATTCGGTCTGGGGTCTCGAAGGTGCCTGGGCCACCGGCCCGTTCTCGGTGCAAGCGGAATACCTTCGCCGCAAGCTGAAAGCTGACCAGGCCAACAGCGACATGAAGGCCTCTGGTTACTACGCCCAGATGGCTTACACCCTGACCGGCGAGCCGCGTATCTACAAGCTCGACGGTGCCAAGTTCGACACTATCAAACCAGAGAACAAGGAACTGGGGGCCTGGGAAGTTTTCTACCGCTTTGACGATATCAAGGTCGAAGACGGCAACCTGGTCACCGCAGCGGATCAATCGAACGAGCGCAAGGCCAAGAGCCACACTGTGGGTGTGAACTGGTATGTCAACGAGGCAGTGAAACTCAGTGCCAACTACATCAACGTGCGTACTGACAATAACGAGAACACCGTGGGCGACGACAGCGGCAATGCAATCGTGACCCGCCTGCAATACGTCTTCTGATCCCTCTCATCAGTCTGACGTGAGAAAGCCGGAAGCGCTCAATGTGCTTCCGGCTTCCCTGTTTCTGACGTGATCGAGCTTGGAGCGTCCTCCTCCTACCTGCTCTCGCTCACCTGATGACCTCTCTTGCCAAAACTCGGCGAATCTGGTGTGATTGCCGCGTCGGGTTTTGCATGGTGGCCGTGCAAGCAAACCAAACCTGACTCCTACTCATGATTGAACCTGATTCGACGTCCAGCTTCGCGTCTAACGGCCCTACAAGCGCAGCTACCCCAACGTCGCTCATTAGGGGATAGTCATGTCTGCCAAAAAGCTGCTTCAACCTCTCGCTGCTCAGCTGCACGCCTCATTCTCGGCTTCCGGTCGCCCGTACGCTCACCAGCACATTCACCAGTTGCTCCACGCTGCCATTGGCTCCGTCTCCCCAGAAGTTGACTCCCAAGACAATCTGCCAATCCAGGTATGCCGTGACAGCGACAGGCAGTACAACCTCTACGAGACGATTGAGCGGGCGAAAAAGTGCTTGGGATTGACCGATCTTCAAGCAGTCGGCGTGGCTGAAGAAGTCATCGAAGTACTACGAGCTGCAGGGATAGGCGTGAACCAGGTTCGCCTGCTCCTCGACCCCTCCTTCACCTCGAAGACTCGTAAAAAGGCATTCAAAGCCCTTTGCAAGAATCTGGATCTGAACGAGCTCGGCGATCGATTCGTCCCGAAAACGGCGACGCTGGCCATTGCGGCGGGTATGGCACCGCCTCCGAAAATCACGTGGAAAGATCGCTTCGCACTGGCTGCAGATTTCCCTATACGGGGACAGAGCCAGCTCGTCGAAATGGTGACTCGAAGCGAGTGCTATCTGTGGGTATTTCCGCCGACTGATCATCAAGCTACGGCTTCGGCGAGTCACGACCGCTATTTCGGTGAACAGACCCATCCGAGCGCTGAGATGGGCATGGGGTTCACTATCATCGATTCCGGATCGACCCGCCCTAAATTTCCGATGCTCTCCAAACAGCCGGAAGAGACCTTCATCCAGTATTCACTTTCGGCGCCGATGTGGTTCTGGCGCGCACAAAGTAACACCTGGCGGCTGGGAAACATCCTGCGCTCCAAGATCCTTGACGGGGCTCCTTGGCATAACGAGCCCTTGAGCGATGTGCTGCCAGGTGGTCTGAAGTCTCTGCCGCGGATTTATGGGTGCACCACCTGCCAAACGCTGTTCGTCGAGAAACACAGCGGCTATCCGGATGTACCCACTCAGTGCCAATGCGGTGAGGCGAGCAGCACGCGTGACCAAAACGAGTCACCTGCTCTCAATAGCTGATTTTCCTTACGGTGGCGGGCTATGCCCCCCGTTAGGGATTGGCTATGGGAGCGGGATTCGCTCACCCCAAACCTGAAGGCGCCGCCATCTAACCGAGCGATATGAGCTGAATGCTCGCGGAGTAGATATGCAGAACAGTACCAACAAACAAGACACCCTGGCGGCGATCAATGCACTTGTGGAGATTGCGTATGATCAGGGATTTGCGAACGGACAAGGGGTCGGCAATCAAGTCGGTTTCGTAGCCGGTGTCATGAGTCTCAAAGCTGCGTTGGCCTGCGGCTTAAGGCACGGCTCACCTGAGTGTGGGAAGGCCCTTGAAAGCCTCAAGCGCATCGGGATCGACGAGTGAGAAAAGTACGGGTCGTGCGCTGATCGCGCACGACCCGTACTTCTACTTCAAGTCATTTCCCTGCTTAGCTTCATGATTGAAGCTCAGGGATCAGGAGCTTCTGCGGTAGGCCAACAACCGCAAGGCGTTGAAGACGACCAGCAGTGTGGAGCCCTCATGGATCGCAACGGCGGCACCAATGCTCAAGCCCATGATGGTAGACGGAACCAAGATGGCCACAATCCCCAAGCTGACGAACAGGTTCTGGCGGATGATCGATCGCGTGTGACGGCTCAGCCCCACCGCAAATGGGAGTTGCCTGATGTCGTCAGCCATAAGCGCGATATCAGCCGTTTCCAGGGCGACATCAGATCCGGCAGCCCCCATTGCGATGCCAACGCTCGAATTGGCCATGGCAGGGGCATCATTCACGCCGTCACCCACCATGGCCACCCTGGCGCTGAGGCGCAGGTTCTTGATGGCCTTGACCTTGTCTTCCGGCATTAGGTCTCCCCACGCCTCATCTAAGCCAACTTGTTTGGCTACCGCCTCTGCAACGCGGTTGTGGTCCCCAGAAATCATGACCATGCGGTCGATGCCCATCTCTCTGAGTTTCTGGAGTGCCTCTTTGGCACCCTCTCGGGGTGTGTCCAATAGCCCGATAGCGCCCAGATCCTTGTCAGCGCGACGTACCACCATGGTTGTGCGGCCCGACTGACGCAGACGCTCCGCAGCCTCCAAGGCTGCCTTGCTCAGTGCGGGAATACCATTGGTACCGAACATCTCGACCTTGCCAATCCAGACGAACTGCCCATCAAGCTCGGCACGTACGCCGCGGCCAATCATGTTGCTCATGTTCTTGGCTTGCAATCGGCGCCGTGTGCCAATCATCTCTTCACCGTCACGCACAATTGCCGCAGCCAGCGGATGGTCGCTCATCGACTCCACAGCGATGGCGACGTTTAGTAGATCCTCGATCTGCGTGCCGCCTACCGGTATTACATCGGTGATGCGTGGGCGCCCTTCGGTCAGGGTACCGGTCTTGTCGAATGCCATGGCATTCAAGGAGCCGAGCTCTTCAAGCGGTGCACCGCCCTTGATCAGCACGCCACCTCGGGCTGCCCTGGCGATGCCAGATAGAATGGCGCTTGGTGTTGCGATCGCCAGCGCGCAGGGGCTGGCTGCAACCAGTACGGCCATCGCCCGGTAGAACGAGTCACGGAACGGCTCATCAAGGAAAATGCCGGCAAATAGCAGCCCGACTACCAGCAGCAAAACCAACGGGACGAATATGCGTTGGAAGCGGTCCGTGAATCGCTGGGTCGGTGACTTCCTGACTTCGGCTTCACTGACCATCTTGATGACCCGCGCCAGGGTACTTTCCGTAGAGCGCCGTGTTACCTCAACCTCGATGAGCGTTTCGCCATTGATGGTACCGGCGAAGACTTTCGAGGCTGCATCCACTGCATCTGGCTTGCTGCGTGCGAGTTCGGCATCAGGGACAGGTTGCTTGTCCACGGGGACGCTCTCACCGGTTACTGGCGCCTGGTTGATACTTGAGGAGCCCACTACAACAAAACCATCGGCCGGTAGGCGGTCATTGGGGCGCACGATGACAACGTCACCGGGAACCAGCAGCTCCACAGGCATTTCCAACGTGCCATTTGCTCTGCGTACGATCGCGGTGGCTGGTGCGAGCTTGGACAGTGCCTCAATCGCTTTCTTGGCCCGCCCCATCGCGTAGCTTTCAAGGGAATGCCCCAGACTGAACAGGAACAGCAGCAGAGCCCCCTCCGCCCAGGCGCCAATGCTCGCGGCACCGGCTGCGGCGAGAAGCATCAGCGAATCGATCTCGAAGCGTTTCTGGCGGATGTTGCTGATCGCTTCCTTGGTGGTGAACCATCCACCGAACACATAGGCCGACACGTACAGAATCAGGGGCAGTCGATCAATCAGGTCAAGTTGTCCTGCGAGAGCTCCGGCACCCAGGAGGGCACCACAGATCAGCGCGAAAATCAGCTCCGTGTTCATGCCAAAAATGCCGCCATGCTCATGGCTATGACCTTCATGCCCAGCTTGGTCATCAGGGCGTTCAAGCAAACTCTTCATAACTCGTCCCTTCTGGGGTCAAGGCTTCCAATTGCCCTCTGCAGTTGGGAGCCGTCGCGGTTGGTTAGCTAAGACCTATTGCACGGTTTGCCCCGGCCCAGGCGTTAACATGTCAAAACCATGGGGCATCGGGCGTAATAAAAAATGCCAGGCACTGCCTGGCATTTATGAATTCTCTAATTGTTCTGTTCAAATCGTTTACTACTTGTTGTTGATGCATTGCGAATACATCGAGTAACGAACAGTCTTGAGCGTGCCCTGGGAGTCCTCGAAGGTCATCAACCGTGGGTAGACCTGGCAGGTACGTGGGTCCTGCGACTGACGTACGAACTTAGCAACGTCTATCTTCATGCCATATTTGTAATCCTGAATCTCTGGCATTGGCTTGCCATTTTTCTCCGCGTACTTGGCCACTGCGGTCTGGTGCTCCTTGGTGTATTGCAGCTGCTTGCTCTCGGAAAAAGTGTTGGCCTGCGAAGCCACCGAGAAAACAACAAGTGCAGCAGCGATAATTAGCTTTTTCATAAAACCCTCTCAATTTCAAAACTTCTCGGGCGTAACCTTAGCAATGCATAGGCATCACCGGCATGACGAGAAACTTACAATTTTGAAAGGTAAGTGCATCTACTTCACTTTAATCGAGTAGGAGGCGGGTTCACACCCGCCGTCCTCTCACACCACCGTGCGTACGGTTCCGTACACGGCGGTTCAAGTTATGCGGCTAAGCCGGTTGATCGTATCCAGTATCGAGACCAGCCCGAGTCGATCCCATATTTTCTTCG